>NZ_JBHWYY010000006.1:0-132398 GCF_042728595.1 Isoptericola sp. NPDC060185
CGTGGGTACGCGGCGGCCGGGCCCGGGGCCTCCTGGTGGAGGTCAGGAGGGGGAGGGGCTCACTCGCCCGCGCGGCGGAGCACCTCGGTCAGGCGGTTGGCGGCGGAGACGACGGCGGCGGAGTGCAGGCGACCGGGCTGGCGGGTGAGCCGCTCGACCGGGCCGGAGACGGACACGGATGCCACGACGCGACCCGAGGGCCCGCGCACGGGCGCCGAGACGGAGGCGACGCCGAGCTCGCGCTCGGACACCGACTGCGCCCACCCGCGGCGGCGGACGCCGGAGAGGATCGTCGCGGTGAAGACGGCCTCGCGCAGGCCGCGGTGCAGGCGGTCCGGCTCCTCCCAGGCGAGGAGGATCTGCGCGGCGGAGCCCGCGTGCATCGTGAGGGTGGCGCCCACGGGGATCGAGTCGCGCAGGCCGACGGGGCGCTCGGCGGCGGCCACGCAGACGCGGTGGTCGCCCTGGCGCCGGTAGAGCTGCGCGCTCTCGCCCGTGTGGTCGCGCAGCGCGGTCAGCACGGGGTTGGCCGCGGCGAGGAGGCGGTCCTCGCCGGCCGCTGTCGCGAGCTCGTTGAGGCGCGGCCCGAGCACGAAGCGCCCCTGCATGTCGCGGCCCACGAGCCGGTGGTGCTCGAGCGCGACGGCCAGCCGGTGCGCCGTGGGGCGGGCGAGCCCGGTCGATGAGACCAGCTGCGCCAGGGTGGCGGGGCCCGCCTCCAGTGCGCCCAGCACGGACGCGGCCTTGTCCAGTACGCCGACTCCGCTAGTATCGTCCATAGGACGATATTGGCGTCTCGCCCACTGAGATTGCAAGTCGAGGACCGCATCTCACTGGACGGAACCGTCTCGCGGACCGAGCCTTGCGGGTCCGACGCGGCGGTATCGACCGAGACACACGCACACGCACGACGGCCGCGGGACGCGGCGGACGAGGAGCTCATGATGGCCGGCACGCTGGCGGAGAAGGTCTGGGAGGCGCACCTGGTGCGCCGTGGCAGCGACGGGGCACCCGACCTCCTCTACATCGACCTGCACCTCGTGCACGAGGTGACCAGCCCGCAGGCGTTCGAGGGCCTGCGCCTCGCCGGGCGTCCCGTCCGTCGTCCCGACCTGACGATCGCGACCGAGGACCACAACACCCCGACGCTCGACATCGACCTGCCGATCGCGGACCTCACCAGCCGCACGCAGATCGACACGCTGCGCAACAACGCGCGCGAGTTCGGCGTTCGGATCCACTCCCTCGGCGACGCCGACCAGGGCATCGTGCACCAGGTGGGCCCGCAGCTCGGCCTGACGATGCCCGGCCTCACCGTGGTCTGCGGCGACTCGCACACCTCCACGCACGGCGCGTTCGGCGCGCTGGCGTTCGGCATCGGCACCTCCGAGGTCGAGCACGTGCTCGCCACCCAGACGCTGCCGCTCGCCCCGTTCAAGACGATGGCGATCACGGTGAACGGCGAGCTGCCCCCGGGCGCCACCAGCAAGGACATCATCCTGGCGATCATCGCCAAGATCGGCACCGGCGGCGGCCAGGGCTACGTGCTCGAGTACCGCGGCGAGGCCATCCGCAAGCTGTCGATGGAGGCGCGGATGACCATCTGCAACATGTCCATCGAGGCCGGCGCCCGCGCGGGCATGATCGCCCCCGACCAGACCACGTTCGACTACCTCCAGGGGCGTCCGCACGCCCCCGAGGGCGAGGACTGGGACGCCGCCGTCGAGTACTGGTCCACGCTGCGCAGCGACGACGACGCCGAGTTCGACGCCGAGGTCGTGCTGGAGGCGGCCGACCTCGAGCCGTTCGTCACCTGGGGCACCAACCCCGGCCAGGGCCTGCCGCTGTCGGCGTCCGTGCCGGTGCCGGCCGAGATCGCCGACGCGGGCGACCGCGTCGCGGCCGAGCGCGCGCTGGAGTACATGGGCCTCGAGGGCGGCACCCCGCTGCGCGACATCAAGGTCGACACCGTCTTCATCGGCTCCTGCACCAACGGCCGCATCGAGGACCTGCGCTCGGTGGCCAAGGTCCTTCAGGGCCGCCAGAAGGCGGACGACGTGCGCGTGCTCGTCGTGCCCGCGTCGGCCCGCGTGCGCCTGCAGGCCGAGGCCGAGGGCCTGGACGTCATCTTCAAGGAGTTCGGCGCGGAGTGGCGCAACGCCGGCTGCTCGATGTGCCTCGGCATGAACCCGGACCAGCTCGCCCCGGGCGAGCGCGCCGCGTCGACGTCGAACCGCAACTTCGAGGGCCGCCAGGGCAAGGGCGGGCGCACGCACCTCGTGTCGCCGCTCGTCGCCGCCGCGACCGCCGTGCGCGGCACGCTGTCGTCGGTCGCCGACCTCGAGTTCGAGGGCGAGGTCGACCTCACGACGTTCGACGGCACCCCGCTGGCGCCGCTGTCCGCCCCGTCCTTCGTCTGACCCCACCCCGTCGCAGAAGATCGTCCAGGAGATCGTCATGGAGAAGTTCACCACCCACACGGGCGTCGGGGTGCCGCTGCGCCGCAGCAACGTCGACACCGACCAGATCATCCCCGCCGTCTACCTCAAGCGCGTCACCCGCACGGGCTTCGAGGACGCGCTGTTCGCCGCCTGGCGCGGCGACCCGTCGTTCGTCCTCAACCAGGACGCCTACAAGTCCGGCTCGGTGCTGGTCGCCGGCCCCGACTTCGGCACCGGCTCGTCCCGCGAGCACGCCGTCTGGGCGCTCAAGGACTACGGCTTCCGCGTGGTGCTCGCGCCCCGGTTCGCGGACATCTTCCGCGGCAACTCGGGCAAGCAGGGCCTCGTGGCCGGCGTCGTCGCGCAGGAGGACATCGAGATCCTCTGGAAGATCCTCGAGACCAAGCCCGGCACCGAGGTGACCGTGGACCTCGAGGCGCGCACCGCGCACGCCGACGACGTCACCGTGCCGTTCCAGATCGACGACTACACGCGCTGGCGCCTCATGGAGGGCCTCGACGACATCGGCCTCACGCTGCAGCACGAGGACGACATCGCGGCCTTCGAGGCCGAGCGCGCGGCCTGGCGGCCCAAGACCCTGCCGGCCAAGCACCTGCCGAGCGTCCCGATCGAGCCGGCGCGCCCCGTCGGCTGACACCGCCCCGCCGCGTCGAGCGTGCTGACTTGTTCCTCACCCGAGCTGGTTGAGGATCAAGCCGGCACGCTCGATGCATTTCCGGTCGCGTTCCCGGGCGGGTCGGCGGGTGCGGCGAGGGCGCCGCGGACGACGTCGAGCACGGCGTCGTCGGACAGGCCGGCGGCGCGCGCGTCCGCGACGAGGGCGCGGGCCCCCGCCACGATCCCGGCGGGCGGGGGAGCGGTCCCGCCCGTCCCGGCGGCTGCGCCCGCGCGGGCCGCGGGTGCGACGACCGTGCCCGTGCGGCGGCGGGAGACGACGACGCCGCCCGCCTCCAGCTCGCGGTACGCGCGCTGCACGGTGCCGACGGCGATGCCGAGGTCGCGGGCGAGGTCCCGTGACGCGGGCAGCCGGTCGCCCGGCGTCAGCGTGCCGACGGCGACCGCCGCGGCCACCTGAGCGCGGATCTGCTCGTAGACCGGCACCGGCGACGCCAGCGAGACGACGATGTCGCTCATGCGGCGGCCGGGGCCGCGACGGCCGTCGCTGCGGACGCCGCGCGGGGCCGCGCGGCAAGCAGCCCGACGACGATCGAGGCGACGGCGGCGGCGAGGCCCAGGACGGTCACGGTCGTGCCGAGGGCGACCAGGCCGTGGTCGGGGGTGCCGTTGAGCAACAGGTTCTCGCCCCCGGAGCGGACGGCGCTCCCGCCCATGGCGAGGGTGACGCCGAGCCCGACGCCGAGGCACAGCTGCACGGCGCCCAGGAGGCGGGTGGCGCTCGTCGCGCGCACGGCGTCGTCGTGCGCCGCGGGGACGCCGTGCAGGGGCGGGCGGCGCACGATCGCGCGGAGCGTGGCCCACGTCGCCGCGAGGGTGGCAGCGAGGCCCAGCAGCATCGCCGCGCCGTAGGGCCAGCCGGGGTAGGGGCCCGAGGAACCGGTGAGGACCCCGCCGCCGGCCATCGTCACCGGGCCGGTCGGGAACGCGCGGCCGGACCCGTCGGCGGTCAGGCCGCAGGCCACCAGGACGACGGCGAACGCCCCGGCGGTCGCCAGGACGGCCTTGAGGCGCGCGCCGCCGAGCGACCCGACGGTGCGACGGGTCAGCGGGGCCGAGCGGACCTCGCCGCGCGGCCGGGGCCACGTCCGCTCGCCGACTGCTCGCACGGCGCAGAACACCAGGGCGACCGAGAAGGGCGCGACGGCCTGGAGCAGCCCGGGCGCGGGGGCCCACTGCGGCCAGACGACCGGCTGGGCCAGCAGCACGACCGCGCACACGACTGCGGCGCCGAGCGCGACCGACGAGACCAGCAGCTCGTGCCGACGGGCTGCGCGGGCGGGGCCGCCGTCGTCCGACGACCGGCGGGTCACGAGCCACAGCACCAACGCGACGAGCACCGCGGGCAGGGCCACCGCGACCAGCGCCGCGACGAGGACACCAGCGAACATCCGAACCTCCGGGAGCGGGCGGGCTATCACTAATGAGTCAACGCATTGAATCATTGGCGATGCCCGGTGTCCACCGGTGGGCCGTGCGCCCGGACGGTCAGAGCTGCGGCGGTCCCTGCCGTGCGCGATCGAGCAGCCCCTCCGGCGTGGCTGCGGCCGGGTCCCACCAGGAGTCGATGAACCAGGTGGCGCCGGCGTCGGCCATCGCCCGCGCCTGCTCGCGGGCTGCGCCGCGGTCGTCGGGCAGCAGCCCGGAGGCGACGATGTCGAACGTCCCGGCGCCCTGGTCGCCGTCGGTCGCGCGCTGCTCGGCGATCCACGCGGCGAGCTCGCGGACGGCGTCGGGACCCGCCTCCGCCTCCTCGGGGGTGGCGCCGCGCACCTGCGCGACGATGCCGTCCCAGCGCAGCGTCCGCCGCAGGTTCCTCAGCGGCGGTCGCTGCGCGTCCCAGACGCCGACGGGCCACACGGGGATGTGGCCGTGGACCGGGGGAGCGGCGAACCGGAACGGCCCGGTGCGCACGTGCTCGCCGTCGGCCTCGAGCTGCTCGCCCGACCACGACCGGCGCAGGAACTCGAGCGTCTCGTCGAGCTTCGCCGCCCGCTCCCGCAGGTCCGTGACCTGCCCGGGGACGGACGTGAACCCGCGGTCGTCGAGCACGCCGACGCCCGCCGGCAGCACGAGCCGCCCGCCCGAGAGGTGGTCGACGGTGAGAGCGCGCTGCGCCAGCTCCCACGCCCGGTGCCGCGGCACCGCGAAGACCATCGCTCCCAGGGAGATCCGCTCCGTCACGGCCGCGGCGCCCGCGAGGATCGCGAACGGGTCCCACGCCGTGAGGGACTCGCCGCCCCAGTCGGCCATGCTCAGGCCGTCCCAGCTGAAGAAGCCGTCCCAGCCGTGCTCCTCGCACTCGCGCGCGAGCGTGACCATCTGCTGCGGGGAGCCGAAGCTGCCGACGAACCCGAACCTCATGCGCGTCTCCTTGATCGTCACCGGAAGTCTGCGAGGGATGTCCGGCCGACGCTACGCGCGCCGTCCGACATCGTCCCGGAGCTCCAGGAACGTAGGGTGGGCGCGTGCCTGACGAGAACGACAAGCCCCTGGTCGAGATGTGGACCGACGGCGCCTGCAAGGGCAACCCCGGGCTCGGCGGCTGGGGCGCGCTGATGCGCTCGGGCGAGCACTCCAAGGAGCTCTACGGCGGCGACCCGCTCACGACGAACAACCGGATGGAGCTCACCGCCGTCGTCGAGGGGCTGCGCGCCCTGAAGCGGCCCAGCACCGTCGTGATCCACGTCGACTCGTCGTACGTGATGAACGGCATGCGCACCTGGATCGCGGGGTGGAAGCGCAACGGCTGGACCACCGCCGCCAAGAAGCCGGTGAAGAACGTGGACCTCTGGCAGGCGCTCGACGCCGAGGTCACCAAGCACGACGTGCGCTGGGTGTGGGTCAAGGGGCACGCCGGAGACCCCGGCAACGAGCGGGCCGACGAGCTCGCGAACCTCGGGGTCGACACGGTCCGCTGAACCCGTGGCCCGACCCCCGGTGAAGGTGCGACGGACGTCACGCCGCAACCGGTGGCGCGCGCGAATAGGCTGGGCCCATGGCTTCCCACTACGACGTCGTCCTCCTCGGGGCTGGCCCCGGCGGCTATGTCGCCGCGATCCGCGCGGCCCAGCTCGGCAAGTCCGTCGCCATCATCGAGGAGAAGTACTGGGGTGGTGTCTGCCTCAACGTGGGCTGCATCCCCTCCAAGGCCCTGCTGCGCAACGCGGAGCTGTCGCACATCTTCACGCACCAGGCCGACTTCTTCGGCATGTCCGGTGACGTGACGTTCGACTTCGGCAAGGCGTTCGACCGGTCCCGCGAGGTCGCGGACGGCCGGGTCAAGGGCGTCCACTTCCTCATGAAGAAGAACAAGATCGCCGAGTACGACGGCCGCGGCACCTTCCGCGACGCGCACACGATCGAGGTCGCGCTCAACAAGGGCGGCACCGAGACGGTGACGTTCGACAACGTCATCATCGCGACCGGCTCGCAGGTGCGCCTGCTGCCGGGCGTCGAGCTCTCCGAGAACGTCGTGACCTACGAGAAGCAGATCATGACGCGCGAGCTGCCGAAGTCGATCGCCATCGTCGGCGCCGGCGCCATCGGCATGGAGTTCGGCTACGTCCTGAAGAACTACGGCGTGGACGTCACGATCATCGAGTTCCTCGACCGTGCCCTCCCCAACGAGGACGCAGACGTCTCCAAGGAGATCGCGAAGCAGTACAAGAAGATGGGCGTCAAGATCCTGACGTCCACCGCCGTCCAGACCATCAAGGACAACGGCTCGTCCGTCACCGTCAGCTACAAGGGCGTCAAGGACGACAAGCCCGGCGAGCTCGTCGTCGACAAGGTCCTGTCCGCCGTCGGCTTCGCGCCGAACGTCGAGGGCTTCGGCCTCGAGAACACCGGCGTGCAGCTCACCGAGCGCGGCGCCATCGCCATCGACGATCACATGCGCACCAACGTGCCGCACATCTTCGCCATCGGCGACGTCACCGCCAAGCTCATGCTGGCGCACGTCGCGGAGGCGCAGGGCGTCGTCGCCGCCGAGACCATCGGTGGCGCCGAGACCATGACTCTGGGCGACTACCGCATGATGCCGCGCGCCACGTTCTGCTCCCCGCAGGTCGCGTCGTTCGGCCTCACCGAGCAGCAGGCCAAGGACGAGGGCTACGACGTCAAGGTCGCGTCCTTCCCGTTCATGGCCAACGGCAAGGCCCACGGCCTCGGCGACCCCACCGGGTTCGTCAAGATCGTCGCCGACGCCAAGTACAACGAGCTGCTCGGCGCCCACATGATCGGCCCGGACGTCTCCGAGATGCTGCCCGAGCTCACCCTCGCGCAGAAGTGGGACCTCACCGCCGACGAGGTCGCGCGCAACGTGCACACGCACCCCACGCTCTCCGAGGCCGTGCAGGAGTCCATCCACGGCATCGTGGGGCACATGATCAACTTCTGACCCACCCGGTCGGACCAGATCGTCTGGTCGATGGCCCGGAACCGCGGACTGCCGCGGTTCCGGGCCATCGTCTTCCTGGGGCAGCGGAGCACATGCCGGCCAGCCAGGAGGCCAGCTCCGTCCGCAGCTCCTCCGCGTCGAGCCCTTTCAGCAGCTTCTCGGGTCCAGAGAAATGGGCCGTGATCTCCTCGGCCAGCGTGCTGCGGTCCCGGCCCGAGAGGTTCCCGAGGCTGGAGAGCGAGCTGAACCCGCGCCGGTCGAGGTCGTCCAGGATCTCGACCGCCATGGCGCGCTGAGACGGAAGGCCGTGCGCGAGCGAGATGTGCATCTGAGCGAGACCCCGCACGTGGTGGGCGAGGGTGGGCGTGAGCGAGAGGCGTTCCGCGAGGCTGGCGGCGGGCAGGCTCGCCATCGCCTCCGACGAGGTCAGGCCCGCCTTCCTGAGCGCGGAGCGGCAAGGCTCCATCGACCCGACGTCGAGCAGCGACGACCGGGGGTCGTCGCCGAGCTCGTGGTGCAGCCTGGTCCGTACTTCTGGCACCTGCAGCAGGTCATGGAGCTGTGGGTCGTTCACGTACCACGCTGCAAGGTCGCGTCGGGACCGGACCGCAAAGGTCAGGCGGCTCACCGCCGCGTCCTGAGCAGGTTGTGGCCTGCTTGCCAGGTAGCAGGCATAGGCGTAGTGCGCCGAGGTGGTCCAGGCGACGGATGCGTGGGGGGATGGATCGGGACCGGCCGACAATGGCGGGGAAGCCTCGTGATCCCCGCGACCGAGCTGGTCCAGCTCCGCATCCAGCGTGTCCAGCGCCGATTTCAGCGCGCGACGGCGGCGGCCGATCTGCGCGCGGGCCGCACGTGTCAGGACACGTGTCCGGTCGACCTCGCCGAGACGCTCTGTCACGAAGCGTCGCAACGTCTCGACCGGTTGTGCGTCCGATCCGAGGGTGGTGAGCGTGTATCGCATTCCCGGCTCATACCCGAACGCCTGGGCCAGATCGGCGATCAGGCGTTCGCGGCCTCTGTCGTCGGCCTCTTCGCCCACGGGATCGCGGAATCCTTGGAGCCGACGCTGCGCCCCGGACCAGGTCTGATGGGGCTTCTTCAGATCTTCCTCGAGCGCCCCCAGCGCAGCGAGGAGATCGGTGTCGTCGGCGCGTGCATGTTCCAGCTCGTGACGGGCCTGCTTGGCGAGGAGCTGGAGCCCGCCGTCCACATGAGGACCGCCCTGCTTGCTCAGCCATTTGTCGATGAGTCGTTGCATCGCCGAAGCCGGCACCCGAAGTTCTTCTGCGAGCCTGCTGGCATCTGAGCTTTTCCCTCGATCGTGACCCTTGCCCTTGCCCTTGCCCTTGCCCTTGCCCTTGCCCTTGCCCTTGCCCTTGCCCTTGCCCTTGCCCTTGCCCTTGCCCTTGCCCTTGCCCTTGCCCTCAGGGTTGGCCGTGTCCTTGGCCGTGTCTTTGGCTTTGTTCGTGTTCTTGGCCTTGGGCTCGTCTACCGCGTCGAGCGCATCCATGAGGGCATCGAGGTACCGCTTGTCGGTCGCGGTGAACTCGACCGGTGCCTGGCGGAGAATCGATGGGCCCGACACTCCGCGCCTCTCGTTCCGGAGCGCGAACTCGTAGTTGATCGTCAGCGCCACGCGCGTGTACAGCGCGCGGAGCCGGAGGAGCGTGTAGGGCGTGTGCGCATCGAGATCGCCCCCGGTCTCGCCGGGAGCAACGGCCAAGAACCCCGCCTCCCTGGCGTTGTCGAGTGCATAGGTGAGCCAGTCGCGATAGCGACGGATCTCTTCGGGGCTCGTCGACCAGCGATAGATCGACCGACGGTGCGCGACCTGGGCGAGCCAGTTGCGAGGGTCGAGGTCGACGGCGTTGCCCAGGACGAACGGTTGAGCCTTCTCCTTCTCGCGAAGGTCCGTGGTCGCCACGTAGTGCAGACCGAGGCTGCGCCAGTCGCGGGCGCCCCCGAGCCCGGCGAAGTCGTCCGGGTATGCCTCGGCGAGGGCGACCAGGAGAGTCGCCGCGGCGAACCGGTGCAGGTCGACGGTCACGTCGGCAGCGTCGTACTCCTTCAGATCCTCCGCGCCCAGTCGAAGGGCGTCCCTCTCCACGTCGGCGGACGTCACCTGGTTGCCGTTCCGCGTGACCACGACGGAGATCTTGTCCTGCGTCGCGGCGTCGACCAGCACGTTCCACGGGGAGGTGCCCAGCACGGTCCGCAGGAAGCGGTACGCGATCGTGGCGGCCTTCCCCCCGGGGATTCCGTCGAGGGCGTTGTCGAGAGCTGATACGTCACTCCCACGAGGTACTTCCAGCCCGCGACCAGGCGTGGCACCAAGATCGCAGACGAGCGCGGCCACGTGCGCGGCGTCGACAGCGGACACGGCGCCGTCGCTGCGCGTCGCGGTGATGGTGACCCGGAGACGTGTCGCCAGCCAGGTTCCCACGGCGAACATACCGACCATCGCTCCGGCGATGCCGCTCAGCACGATGTATCCCGCGCTCCGAAGGACGGCAGTCACGAGGCAGATGAGAAGGGCCAGCGGCGCGCCGAACACGACGGAGCACGTCCACGCCAACCACCGGTCGGACAAGAGCTTGCGGACGAACCGACGATCCGGGGACCACGGCCGGACGGCTGCAACGATGGTCACCAGCGTGGATGCGGCGAGCACTCCGAGCGCAATCCTGAGCAGACGGGACCCGACCGGCTCGGTGATGGCGCCGCTTGCGTCGAAGGCCAGTGCCGGGCCCCACGTCAGCAACAATGCGGACACGACGATCGAGACGATCCCTGAGCATGCCAGGAAGCTCCGTCGTCGGGCGCTGAGCACGGGCCAGTCACCGAGCGGCGTGAGCGCACGCGCGGCGAGCAGGAGAACGGCGATGACTCCGGCCAGGACGAGGAACGACTGCCCGAGGGACTTCATCACGTCCGTGAACGACGTCCACGCCTGCGCCATTCGCTCCAGCGGCCCAGGTGGTGGCGGGAGCATCTGCTCGGACGCCGCCTCGGCGACCTCGTTGGCAGTCTTGTTCGCGGCATCGACCGCCAGCGCCTCGTGGGCCGCGGCCAGCGCAGCGGGCCAGTCTGCGCTCTCGCGCAGAGCATCAGCCCTGGCCGCGAGTGCGGCGGAGGTGTCGACGGCGGCCCTGGCGGCTGCATACTCCGTCGCGCACTGCTCGATATCCTCGTTGGACTTGATGTGGTCCACGGCACGGACCGGAAGCGCCGCGGCGGTGAGCGACGCGGCCGTCGCGCACACTGCTTGCGGCGGAGGCGATCCGGAGGTCACGAGCAACAGGGCGACGCACGACACCGCGGCGTCCAGCACGAGATTTCGCATGTCGGCCCCCTCGGCGAGTTCGACTGACGTGCCCCCTCATGATCGTGCGGTCGACCGTGTGCTTCGCACAACGTTGTTGCAGAGAATTCAGGGCAAGAGGCCGGGTGAATTCCCGTGCAGGGAACGTCGGGTCGTCCGGTGATTCGAGCATGAGGCAGAGTGCCAGGTCGACACTTCACCCTCGCTGTGCGACCAATCGAATGTCGGTGCAGACCTACGATCGTGAGAGGCCGCGTGACCTCACGGGCCTATGGCGCTGGGGGTGTCGCTGTGGAGCCGATACGACCATTGGTACTCGTGCGCGGATTCGGCGGACCTGACCTTACCGAGGTGCAGGGCAATCCCTATCAGGGATTCAACGACGGTTCGGTCTATCCGGGGCGCAGCGGCGACAACTACATCTATGAAGGATTCGTCCTTCGAGCGCTCAAGTCCACGGCCTATCGATACACGGACGCGACCAACGTCGTGGGTTACTACCCCGAGGACGTCGTCCCCCCGACCGAGCTGCGAAGTCTCACAGAGGACGACGTCCGGGGCA
Organism: Isoptericola sp. NPDC060185; assembly: GCF_042728595.1. Lineage (NCBI taxonomy): Bacteria > Bacillati > Actinomycetota > Actinomycetes > Micrococcales > Promicromonosporaceae > Isoptericola > Isoptericola sp. NPDC060185. The sequence goes on from NZ_JBHWYY010000006.1 coordinate 11,427, forward strand.
CCGTGGTCCTCCATCCCGAGATGGAGGAGCGGGTCCTTGCCTCGGGAGTAGGCGGCACGATCTGGGTCTACAGGTACTACGACCTGCGGCCGCGCGCGCTCGCCCGCTACGGCGAGGGGCTCCGGAGGCTCGTGGAGCTGATCGAACGTTCGGCGCGGCGCCATGGCGAGAACTTCACCGGCGTGGACATCGTCGCTCACAGCATGGGTGGGCTGGTGGTCCGCGAGGGCCTGAGGCGCATGCACCAGGCACGGGAAGGATCGGCCTTCGACCTGGTCCACCGGGTGGTCACGCTGGGCACTCCGCACCGCGGGATCGCGTTCCAACGTGCGCCGGACTGGCTGCTGCGAATGCTCCCGCCGGTCGCCGGCGCGGAGGACGAGCTTTCTGCGTTCGACCCGACGAAGGCCGAGTTCACCCGCTGGGCGACCTGCTTCGACGTCTCCCGTGTCCTGACGGTCGTCGGTACCAACTACCGCACCTACGGGCCCGCTGTCGCCTCGGCCGCCAACCGGTGGAGCACGTTGACCGACGAAGGGAGCCTGGCGACGAACCGCAGCGACGGACTCGTCAAGCAGGCGTCCGCCCAGCTGCCCGGAGCGCCCCGCACCTTCGTGCACAAGTGCCACGGCGGAGCGGACTCCCTGGTGACGTCCCGAGAAGCCTATGAGATCGCGATGCGTTTCTTCCACGGCTCCCACAAGGTGTCCCTCTGGCTGGACGCGGCCGAGATCAGCCGTGGAGGCGACCTCTTCGGCCGGAGCGAGTTCTATCTCGGCGTGTCGATCAAGCCGCGATTCGTGGACTTCGAGCTCATGCACCAGGACTCCGAGTCCGAGAACTGCTACGGGCCGTTCCGCCGGGCCGACCTGATGGACGACCTCCCTGACCTCGAGGGGGAGCTTCGCAAGCCGCTGGCGGAGTTCGGCGACCGGACGACCGGCTGGGCCGGACCCGATCGCCTCGTGTGGGAGGGCTGGATCGACGCCGCCTTCACGACCGGCGTAGGCGATCGCGCCCCGGGAGCGAGCGTCCAGGGCCTGGTGTTCCGGCTCGACGTCTACGTGGGCGAACGCGACTCCTACGGGATCGGCTTCTCAGACAACGTCGTCTTCCGCAAGCAGTACTACGTGCAAGTCTTCCCCGGGGACCCTTGGGAGCTGTACGTGCACACGGGCGAGAAGTATCTGGGAACCCGTTCGTCCGCCGACCAGGGCACGCTGCGTACGCTCGCCCGACCAGAGGCCGGGGCCGAGGTCCAGGCAGCCGGTGTCGTCCCGGATCGCCCCGACCAACGGACCTTCCGCGTCGTGGGCACCGGGTTCGGGGCGACCTTCCGGATAGGGGTCGAAAGCGACCGACAGGGGTGAGGAGTGCCAGGGCGGCTCACGACACCACGCGGACCCGCAGCTGCTTCTGCCCGTACACGACGCGGGTCGTGATGTCGGACGTCCGGGTCCGCTCGAAGGCGGTCCTGCCGGAGCCGATGACGAGGCTGAGCCGGGCCTCGTCGTTGCGCAGGTTGCCCTTCAGCAGCTTCTGGACCCCGTCGAACGACGTGGCGTCGTAGAACTCGTCCTGGAAGGTGTTGCCGCCCACCACGGTGACCACGCCGCTCTTGCCCTTGAGGCGCTTCGGGATGGTGAATTCCTCGCGGAAGAACGACCGCGTGACGCCCTCCGAGCCGACCACCTGGGTGCGGAGGACCAGGGTCTTGCCGGCGCGGACCTTGGCCGTCTTGCCCGTCACGTCGACCCAGCGGCCGCCGGTGCGCTGCTGAATCTTCGCGACCCGGTACCGGCGCGCGTTGTCGCTCACACTGACCTCGTTGGTCACCCCGGTGAGCCTCACGTTCGAAACGGACGAGAGCGTGGCCACGACGGCCGGGAGGTCGAAGGCGCCCGTGGAGCCGATGTCGTCCGCCGACCGGTACCGGTCGGCGTACCGCAGCCGGAACGGGGTGCCGCTGCGGGTCCCGGTGATCGTCCACGCCTGGGTCTCCGACCCGCCGATGGTCCCGTCCACCACCCGGTCGTGGTTCGCCACCCCGGCGAGGAGCGTGACGTCCGCGAGGGCGGACGGCGCCAGCACCTGCGTCGTGCCGGTGCGCGACCTGCCGTGGTAGGTCACCTTCGACGTGATCGGCGTCGGTGTGGGGGAGGCGCCGAAGGTGCCGGCGATCCCGGCCAGGCGGTCGTCGGTGACGGTGCCGCCGACCTCGCCGACGTTCGCCACCTTGAACGGCACGCCCAACGGGTCCTCCTGGACGTAGACCGCGTCCGCGGCCGCCAGCCCCAGGCGCGCCCTGCCGGTGAAGTTCAGCGGGTGCCCGAACGCGACCACCCGGTCGCCGCACACCGAGGTCGCGGTGCCGACGCCGGCGAGGGTGATGTCGCCGTGCGACAGCACCGCGGCGACGTTGCCCCCGGCGACCACGGTGTCGATGCCGGCGGCCGTCGCGCTGCTGGACCGGCCGATCCGGTAGGAGTCCGGGGTCACCAGCTCGCTGCCGCCGGCTGCCTTGACCGCTGTGCGGGCGCGCGTCAGGTCGATCCCGCCGACCCCCATCGGCATCGGCAGCTGCCGCAGGCCCTGGGCGGCCTCCGTCCGCGTCACGTCGGTCTCGGCCGCGATGCGCGTCGCCAGGCGGGTCCCCACCGCCACCTCGGGGGCGGCCTTCGCGGCGCCGAGGTAGCCCTGCATGTCCTCGTAGGGCGTGATGCCCGCGACGGGGGAGCTGCCGAAGGCGAGGCCGTACGCGACCGCGCCGATCAGCCGCCCGTCCTCCGCGTACACCGGCGACCCCGACATGCCCTGCCAGATGCCGCCCGCCGCGTCGATCGCCGGGGAGTGGAGCTCCGCGACGATCATGTCCAGGTCGGGGGCGATGCCGTCCGACAGGACGCCGAGCACCTCGCCGGTGAACGACTGCGGGGTGGTGCCCTTGCTGACCGTCAGCCCGGTGACCGGAGCCCCGCTCACCACGTCGGAGACCGGGAACGGCGCCGCGCAGTCGGGGGTGGGAGCCGCCGTCGCCGTCGGGCCCACCGCCACCAGGCTGGTGAGCACCAGCGCGGTCGCCGCGCCGGACGCCGACAGCCGTGCCGCGCGACGCACGCTCCCGGAGCCGTGCGACCGCCGGCCGTGTGCGGTAGGTCGTCCTTCGGAGGGGGAAGTGGGCGTCGTCGCCCCGCCGTCCCCGGCGGCCGAATTCAGCATCCTCACAGCATCGGCGACGCTGCGGTCTGTCGTTGCCGAGGACACGGGTGAACTTTCTGCCGCCGGGTCGCCGGGCTTGTCCTGGGGAGCGTCCTCCCCCGAGGATCGGGCCGCCGTGCGCGCGTGCCGCGGTCCTGGCCGGCCGGACGACGGAGACGAGCAACGGTGAAGTGGACCCTGGGTGCGGCAGGCGCAGGTCGGTCGTCGATGTCGGCGGACGCGTTCTGGGAGCTCGTGTCCCTGACGGACGGGCGCGTCGACGAGGGCGCGTTGGCCCCGCTCGGGGAGGCGCTGACCAGGCTGCGACCGGCGCGCATGACGGCGTTCGGCGACCACTTCCGCGCGGCGCTGAAGGCCCTGGACACCGACGTGCACCGGGGACAACTGGTACGGGACGTCGACGACCCGCTGGGCGCAGAGCTCCCGATGTCCGACGACGTGTTCCTCTACACCGCTGCGCGGTGGTCGGCGCCGGTCGGGCGGCGTGGGAGGCCGTGGTCGCGGACCCGGCCGTGCTCGCCGCGAGACCGTGGCAGATGGCGGACGGCGAGCTGCTGCTCGCGCTCGTCGAGGAGGCGTACGACGACCGCACGGGCGAGGTGTTCGAGCTCGATCCGACCGACGAGGAGAGCACCGACTGGCTCGACGCAGGGTACGGGTTCGACATGGCGGTACCCCACCCGGCGGCCAGCACCTGGGCGGAGCTGACGTTCTGCGAGGCCCTCAATGCCGACGCGGGCTGGCGTGCCTGGTGGGAGCGCAGCGGCCGCGCGACCCTCCGGGTGTACCCGTTCGTGACGCCGCGCCCCTCGGGAGACGTGCGGGTGCGGCGACGGCGGCGGACCGTCGACGTCGAGATCGAGCTGGACTCCGCGTGGCGGCACGGCCACGACCCCCCAGCAGCTCGCGGACGCGGTGGTGCGTGAGATCCAGGACCTGGTCGAGCTCGCCGCCGCACGGCTGCGCATGCCAGCACATCCGGACTGGCCGCGCATCGGGCAGGTCCCCGAGGACCTGTCCGAGTACGACTTCGTCGAGGACGACGTCACCCCGGCGATGCTGCGCGACACGGCCCTGGCGATGGGCCTGTCGCGGGACCAGGCGGACAAGCTCCTCGCCGGAACCGACGCCGGGCACGACCGCGCCTGAGGGCGGTCCGCCGGCGGTCATGGCGGTCCGGCTGCTAGGCGAGCGTGCGCGCGGCGTGCTCGAGCCAGCGGGCGACGACGGCCAGCTCGTCGGGGGTGAAGCCGTCGGTCAGGCGGTCGTTCAGCTCGGCGAGCGCGGCGCGGACGTCGGCCAGTGCCTCTGCGCCGGTGGGCGTGAGGTCCAGGCGGACGGTGCGCCGGTCGTCGGGGTCGGTGCGGCGGCGCACGAGGTCGGCGCGCTCCATGCGGGCGAGCAAGCCGCTGGTGCCGGCGGGGGAGGCCTGCAGGGCGGTGGTGACCTCGCCGATCGTCGCGCCGGGGTGGTCGGCGAGGTGCAGCAGCACGCCGGCGGCGGGGGCGCCGAATCCTTGGCCGCCGTTCCCGGCGCTGCTCCCGGCGGCGTGCGCGCCGCCGCGTCGCGCGATCCAGCGCCGCATCTGGCGCTCCGCCGCGGTGGTGAGGAACACCAGCCGCGGCGGGCGGCGCGTCATCGGCGCGGCTTCCTGGCGCGGAAGCGGACGTTCCCGTCCTCCTGCGTCGGCGCGGCGTCGGCGCGGGCGTCGAGCCAGGCGAGGAGCTCGGGCCACAGCGTGTCGCGCAGGCCGCGGCGGAAGAAGCCCAGGTGCCCGATCGCGTCCACGCCGCCGTCGGCGGGGCTCCACGTGCGGCGTTCGATGTTGGCGGACGTCAGGTGGTCGGTGATCGCGTCGATCTGGGCGGGCGTGGCCCACGGGTCGTCGGTGAAGCCGACCGCGAGGACGTCGCCGGTGACGCGCGCGGCGTCCGCGGTGGCGGTCATGGTCGGGTCGTCGAAGAAGTAGTGCGGCATCGTCGTCCAGCGGCTCCACTCGAGCATCGCGGCGGAAGGCATGTCCTCGCCGAGGCTCAGCCGACGCCCGGGGACGTAGCCGAGCACCCGCGCCGTCGCGGGGCCGAGCGCCCGCAGGATCAGCCGGACGCGCGCCCGCTCGGCGCGGTCGGGGATCGTGGACGTCGCCGCCACGTGCGACGCGACCGTGACGAACCCGGCCAGCCCCCGCGAGCCGTTCCCCAGGGCCAGCGCGTGCCCGCCGATGCTGTGCCCGATCGCCAGCTGCGGCACGTCGCCGAACCGCGGGCGCGCCCACGCCGCGACCGCGGGGACGTCGTCGGACATCCAGTCCCGCATGCGCAGGCCGCGATGCTCGCGCGGGCTGCCCGACCGGCCCGTGCCGCGGTAGTCGTACGTGATGGCCACGTACCCTTGGGCGGCGAGGAACTCCGCGAACCCCCTGTACAGACGCTCGGGCACCGCCGTCGCTGGGTGGATCACCACGACGCCGCGCGGCGGCTCGTCGGTGGGCTTGCGCACCGTGCCGACGACCCAGCCGCCCGCCGGGATCTGGATCCGCAGCTCCTCGGAGTCCACCGTCGTCGGATCGTCACTTCGCATGCGAAATACCCTAGCGGGCTGTGTGACCGGGCCCGCGGTCGAGCAGCCCCGAGAACCGGTCGCGTGTCGCACTCTTCGGTCGTGAACCTGCCGAGCCGGCCGCGACGGAGGCCGCCGCCGTGGCCGCAGACCTCTACCAGCCGCAGAAGGCGTCGCGCATGCCTCCGACCGTCCTCACCAGCGCCGGCATAATCGGAAGCCGCGCGATTGCGTCGCCGACGAGCTGGTCAGTCGCGCGCTCGCGTTCACGCTCGGCGTGCGGACGGCAGCGGCGTGGTGCGGGGCGTGGGTACCCAGTCGTGGTCGGTCGGCTTGGCCCGCGACGCGCTGCCGTGGACCTGTGTCTGCGGCGGCACCTGCGAGGAGAACGCCCACGACACGTCGAACGTCGCCATCATGCCGACCTTTGCGAGTCCGCGCAGGTCGTCCACGAGCGAGCGGACGTCGGCGTGCGGCTCGGGCGCACCGTTCGCGATCGTCACCACGACCACTGGTCACCGCCTGCCGGGTGTCAGGAGCCGTTGTGCGAGGGAGCGCCCTGCGTCTTCCGTCGTGGCGTCCGCCGGCCGACGGGCCCGGTGACGACCTCGGCCTCGATGACTTGATGAGGGACGGTACCTCCGCCTTCGCCTCACGACTTCGCTTGCGCCTGACCCCTGTGCCATTCCTGACGGTCTCGTAGCCCCAGCATCTCTCTTACCTCGGACGACGGCTCGCACGCGCGAGGGGGATCCTCGCGCGTGCCCGGCAGGTCACGCGGCGTGTTCCACCGACGGGGCGTCGGGGGTGTCGGTGCCCGTGCCGGCGAGGGCGGCGAGCGCCTCGTCCAGCAGCCGCCGGATCCCGCCCGTGACGAGCGTGCAACCCGACTCGATCGAGGCGGCCTGCTTCGTGATCGCGGCGGCCGACTTCTTGATCGCGTCGAGCTTCTCAAGGTGCTCGATCGCGGCAGTGACCCGCTCCTGCGCCGCCACGATCTCGGCGCCTCCGCCGGTGCTGCGGGCCGACGTGATCGCCACGGTCCGCAGCAGCAGGACGACGGTGCGCAGCAGGTCGGGCTCGTCGACGTCGGGGTCGAACGCGAGCACGACGCGACGCGGCCCGAGGACGCGCACCGATTGCCCGGCGTTCTGCTCGACGGTGCGCACGATGCCGAGCGACGCCTGGGCACGGCGGTTGCGCTCGGCCATCTCGAGGTAGTCGCTCCAGCCCTTGCGCGTGGAGTCGGTCATCTCGAGGACGACGTTCGCGTCCTCACCGGTGACGGCCAGCACGCCGTCGCCCTTCTTGCTGTTCGGCAGAGCGCCGACGGCGGTCGTCGTGTCGTCGTATGCGTCGCCGAGGCCGGCCGCGACGTCGTGCATGATCGCGTGCAGCCGGCTCTCGAACGCGCCGCCCTTGATGGGTGTCACTTGCGCGACCCGCGTGCGGGCGTCCTGCACCTTGATCTGGTTGGCGAGCTCGTCGACCTTGCGGCCGAGCTCGAGGTTCTGCGCCTCCAGCCGCGTGGCGAGGTGCTGATGCTGCTCGGTCAGGGCGGCGGCGTGCCGGGCGATCGGCGAGGTCGGGTCAGCGGGGTCGAGGTGCTTGGCAGCCTGCTGGAGCAGTTGCCGGGCGCCGTCGTTGACCTGCTTCTCGAGCTGTGTGCCGAACGACGTGAGAACGGGCTGGAGGCGCTCAAGCAGTTCGGGGCTTTCGCCCGCGAACAGTCGACGGGTTTCGTCGAGGAGCTGGGACTTGGCGGCGGTGACGGCGGCCGTCAGTTCATCGCGGGTGGTGCGGTCGGCCTCGACGATGGCCTTGCGGGCCTCATCGGTGGCCTTGGACATGCTGTCGGTCGCGGTCTTCGCCGCGCGGGCGGTGAGCTCGGCGGCGGTGGTCGTCGCGGCGGCGGTCTGGGTGCCTACGTCGGCCACCATCCGCTCCAGCGCCCGGGCCTCGACGGTCTGGCCCGTCGCGGCGAGCGCACGGGCGCCGAGGGTGAGGGCCTCGGTCGCGAACGCGGTGACGTCGGCGCCTGCGAGCGCCGACTCGTCGTCGACGGCCTGCGCGCGGACACCGCCTGTCCAGCGTCGCGCCTCGCGGACAACGGCGCTGTCGTCGATGGAAAGGTCGTGCACGAGCAGCACGCGGCCGGTTTCGTCGAGCTGGGCACCGGTGGGGACGTGGTTCATGGCCTTGCTCCTTCCTGTTGGGCCGCCGGACGTGGCGACGGGACCAACGGTGATGCCCCGTTCCGCTGCTGGCAATGCTTGTCTATGTGTAGCCCACTAAACAGTGCTGAGGCGATGGCGGACACCGGATGGGGATATGGTCAGTGCGATGAGGAGGTGGGAAGCATGGGCGGGACCCTGACGAAGCGCGACATCGCGATCGCCGCTGGCGTGACGCGCCAGGCGGTGACGAACTGGTGCCGACGCGCGACCGTGCACGGCGCGCTCCACCCGTTTCCGGCCGCGGTCGCGTCGACCGCAGGGGTCGAGCGGTTCGACAGCGACGAGGTGATGGCCTGGCTGTCCGCGACAGGCCGGGGTCGAAACTCCGACGCGTCTCTCGACGCGCCCGCGCTCACTCCTCCGGACGATGCCGTCCTCGAGGACGCGGTGGCTCTGCTCGCGCTGCGGTCCCAGTCAGGTGACGACCTCGCCGACCTCACCCGGTACGAGATCGGTGCGCTCGTCGCGAGCGTCGACCCGCAAGACCGAGTTCTCGCGTCGGAGGCGGCCTCGGCGGCCGCGTCCCATGCGCTGCGTGAGTACGTCGACGGACTGTGGGAGTCGGCATTCGGCCCCGGCGATGCCCTGGACCGCCTCCTGTCGAGCAGGCTCGGGCGCGAGCTCGGGGAGCGCGGCCTCACGCGGGACGCGGTCGACCTACTCGGCGTGGTCGCCCGTGCCTGCGCGCAGTACCTCGGTGCAGGGGCTGTCGTGCTCGACGCGCCCGACGCCGTGGCCGGTGCGCTCGGCGAGGACGCTATCGTCGTCACGCCGCACGACCGCGAGCTGCGGCGTCGCCTCATGATCCGCGGCGTCTCGACGGCCGAGGCGGCTGCGAGCGTCGTGCACGTCGCCGCGCTGGTGGGGCTCGGCGACGACGAGGTGCTTGATCGCGTCGACGACATCGCCGACGGGCTCGCGGGCGGCAGCGTGGCGATCGTCCTTGGCCCGTCCTCGGTGCTCTGCGACGAGGTCCGAGGCGAGATCCTGCGCCGGCGCCGCGCCACGCTCGACGTGGGCAACCTTGTGGCGACGGTGCGACTGCCGCGCGGCTGGTGGCGCGGGGCGCACCGGCAGGCCCTCGGCCTGTGGGTGCTGCAGAGCACCCGCGAGGAGCGGTCCCCGCTCGTTGCCGACGTCACCGGGAAGGCCGTGAACGTCGGCGACGTGGTCGACGACGTGCTCGGTGCGCTCGCACAGTCCCGGGCCCGCCGGTTTCGGTACGGGCGCGCCCTGCGCTATGACCGCGTCGCAGCGGGGAACCCGCTGGTCCCGCCCGGCATGGCCCCGGCGCCGCTGCGTGGCGCGGACCTCGGGCACCGCGACGCGCTCACAGCCGCGTCGCTGCAGACCAGCGACCCTGTGCCCGGGTTCGACGTCCTCGTCCTGCCCGGCCGTGACGAGCCCGCACCCCCGCCACGCTCGCTCGGCCAGATGCTCGACGAACGCGCCGCCCGCCGCGTGCGTGGCTCCCGCATCGCCGATGAGCACACCGAGCCGTCCGGGACGACGCGCATCCTGTCCGCCGACCCCACCGAACCGGAGCGGCGCATCGACCCACTCGTCGCGGCGCAGCACTACGACCGCGCGCAGCGCACCGAGCCGGGCGACGTGGTGGTCACCGCGACCCCGCGGCCCTACGCGCTCGTCGACGAGGTCGGCGGCGCCCTCATACGCAGCCCGAGTGCCGTCGTCCGGCTCAGTGAGCACGCCGGCATCGGGCCGCACGCGCTCGCGGCGTGGATCGACCACCTACAGAGTCCGGCCGCCGATTGGCGCGCCTGGCCCGTGCCGCGCCTCCCGCCTGATCAGATCGCCTCGGTCGAGGCGACGCTCACCGCGGCCGCCGCCCACCTGCGCGAGCTGCGCCGCCGCGAGGCCGCGATGCACGACCTCGTCCACCACCTCGTCCAGGGCGCCGCCATCGGCGCGCTGGTGCTCGACCCCGCCACCGCACGGAAGAAGGCCGGCTGACATGCCACCCCGTACCAAGACCGTCTCGAGCGCTCCCTCCACGATGAAGGAGCTCAAGGACACCCTGTGGAAGGCTGCCGACAAACTGCGCGGCTCCCTGTCCGCGTCGCAGTACAAGGACGTCATCCTCGGCCTGGTGTTCCTCAAGTACGTCTCCGACGCCTACGAGGAGCGTCACGAGGCGATCCGCGCGGACCTGCTGGCCGATGGCTTCGAGGAGTCGCAGATCGGACCGCTGCTCAACGACCCCGACGAGTACCAGGGGTACGGGGTGTTCGTCGTGCCGCAGCAGGCGCGCTGGGCGTACCTGTCGGAGAACTCCAAGGGCAAGCCCGCGGTCGGCAGCGAGCCGCCGCGTACCATTGGGTCGCTCGTCAACGACGCGATGGACGTCGTCATGGGCGCCAACCCGAGCTTGGTCGGCACGCTGCCGCGGATCTACAACCGCGACAACATCGACCAACGGCGCCTCGGCGAACTCGTCGACCTGTTCAACAGCACCCGGTTCAGCCGGCAGGGCGAGCACAAGGCCCGCGACCTCATGGGCGAGGTGTACGAGTACTTCCTTGGCGCGTTCGCCCGCGCCGAAGGCAAGCGCGGCGGCGAGTTCTTCACTCCGCCCTCAGTGGTCAAGGTGATCGTCGAGGTGCTCGAGCCGCATGAGGGTCGCGTTTACGACCCGTGCTGCGGCTCCGGCGGCATGTTCGTGCAGACCGAGAAGTTCGTCCACGACCACGACGGCGATCCGAAGAATGTCGCGATCTACGGCCAGGAGCTCAACGAGGAGACATGGCGCCTGGCGAAGATGAACCTCGCGATCCACGGCATCGACAACAAGGGCCTAGGCGCCCGGTGGGGCGATACGTTCGCCCGGGACCAGCACCCGGACGTCCTCATGGACTTCGTCATGGCGAACCCGCCGTTCAACATCAAGGACTGGGCGCGCAACGTCGAGGACCCGCGCTGGCGGTACGGGGTCCCGCCCGCCACCAACGCGAACTACGCCTGGATTCAGCACATCCTGTCCAAGCTTGCCCCCGGCGGACGTGCCGGCGTCGTGATGGCGAACGGGTCGATGTCGTCGAACTCGAACGGCGAGGGCGACATCCGCCGGCAGATCGTCGAGGCCGACCTTGTCGCCTGCATGGTCGCCCTGCCGACGCAGCTGTTCCGCAGCACCGGTATCCCCGTGTGCCTGTGGTTCTTCGCCAAGGACAAGACCGCGGGCACGCAGGGGTCGATCGACCGTACCGGGCAGGTGCTGTTCATCGATGCCCGCGAGCTCGGACACATGGTCGACCGCGCCGAGCGCGACCTGTCGGTCGAAGACATCACGAAGATCGGCAGCACGTACCACGCGTGGCGCGGGTCGGCGTCGACGGTCGGCGAATACGAGGACATTGCGGGCTATTGCCGGTCTGTCTCGCTTACGGAGATCGAGGCGGCCGGTTACGCGCTGACACCAGGTCGCTATGTCGGATCGGCCGACGGCGCGGTCGACGACGAGAGCGCCGGCGACAAGGTCGAACGCTTGACGCGTCAGCTTCTACACGCGCTGGACGAGTCGAGCCAGCACGACGCCGTTGTCCGCTCCAGCCTGGAGCGCCTCGATGGCTGACTTGGTAGAGATGTCCTTCGGTGACCTTGGTGACCTCTTCGACGGCCCGCACGCTACTCCCGTACGCCGTCAGTCCGGGCCGTACTTCCTGAACATTTCCAGCCTTCAATCAGGACGCCTCAATCTTGCCGAGTCGGACCATGTTTCGCCAGAAGACTTCTCGAAGTGGACTCGCCGCGTGACCCCTCGTGCGGGCGATCTGCTCTTCTCGTACGAGACGCGTCTGGGTGAAGCCGCGCTGATGGTCGACGGAGTGGAAGCGTGCCTTGGGCGCCGAATGGCGCTCCTCCGCCCGAACCTGTCCATCGTCGACCCTCGATTCCTGCTCTATTACTACTTGAGCCCGGGATTCCAGCGCATTATCGCGACCAACGCGATCCACGGCGCAACGGTTTCGCGCATCGGCCTCGCGGCTATGCCGAAGTGGCACGTGGAAATCCCGGAACTGGCGAGGCAGCGGGCGATTGCCGAGGTGCTCGGGGCGCTCGACGACAAGATCGCCGCCAACGACCGCGCATCGGCGCTTGCGGACGACCTGGCTCGTTCGCGCTATCACCTGCACGTCGCGAGCCGCCCGACGAGCCGAATGTCCGATGTGCTCGTTCCACTGCTCGGCGGGACGCCCACCAGGTCCGACTCGCGATTCTGGGACGGCGCGGTGCCGTGGGTTTCGGCTAAGGACGTGACCAGTGCGAGTCACGGCGTCATCAGAGCGACGTCCGAGGGAATTTCACAATCGGCCACCAGAGTCGCTCGTCTTCGCCCGCTTCCCGTCGGCTCCGTTGTACTGACTGCGCGCGGAACGGTTGGACGCGTCGCGCGCTTGGATGTCGCGGCGTCGATCAACCAGTCGTGTTATGGATTCGTCCCAGGGCGGCTACCCGCGGGAGCCCTGCGATTTGTCGTGGAGGCCGCCTCGGACCAAGCTCGAGCGTTGGCGCACGGATCTGTATTCGACACGATCACCATGCGGACATTCGACCACGTCCTTATCCCCGACCTGACCGACGACGAGTGGAACGGTATCGAGGGAGACGTGCGACCGCTACTTGGGCTGGTGTCGGGACTCGTTCGTGAGAACTCGGTTCTGGCGAAGACGCGAGATGAACTGCTTCCGCTGATGATGTCGGGCAAGGTCCGGGTCCGCGATGCTGAGAAGAGGGTGGAGGAGGTGCTCTGATGGTGAGTGAGGCGGAGTGGGAGGACATCGCGCTCGAGCGGCTGTCCGAGCACGGCTGGGAGCCGCTCGCCGGCGCGCAGGTCGCGCCGGGCGCCGAGCTAGGGCGCTCGTCGTGGGACGACATCGTGCTGCGCGACCGGGCGATGGCCGCGCTGCGCCGTCTCAACCCGCTCGTGCCGGAGGGGTACCTGGAGCAGGCGCTGGCGGAGGTGCTGTCGCCGGCGTCGCAGGACCCGATCGCGGAGAACTTCCGGCTGCACGAGGTGCTCGTGCACGGGTACCGCGGCATCACGTACGTCGACCCCGACGGGGTCGAGCAGAACCCGACGATCCGCTTCGTCAGCCACCGCGTCGAGGACAACGAGTGGCTGACCGTCAACCAGGTGACGATCCGCTCGGCCGAGCATGAGCGCCGGTTCGACGTGGTGCTGTACCTAAACGGCTTGCCCGTCGTCGTCGTTGAGCTGAAGAAGGCCGGTGCCGAGCGCGCCGACGTGTCGGCCGCGCACGCGCAGCTCGAGACGTACCTGCGCGAGTTCCCGATGGCGTTCCGGTTCGTCGTGCTGACGATCGTCAGCGACGGCATCACGGCCCGGTACGGCACGCCGTTCACGCCGCTCAACCACTACTCACCGTGGAACGTCGACGACGACGGCCGCCGCGTCACGCCCGGTGCCGACGTGCGCGACGACAGCCTCGGACTGGAGATCGAGCTGCTCATCGATGGGGTCTGCAACCCGGAGCGGTTCCTACAGCTGCAGCGCAACTTCGTCGCGTTCGACGAGGGCGCCGAGGGATACGACAAGCGGATCGCCAAGCCGCACCAGTACTTCGCGGTCACCAAGGCCGTCGGGTCGACGGTGACCGCGGTCGAGAGCAACGGCAAGGCCGGCGTCGTGTGGCACACGCAGGGCTCAGGCAAGTCGATGGAGATGGAGCTATACGCGCACCTCGTCGCTCTGCAGCCCAAGCTCAAGAACCCGACGCTCGTCGTCGTCACCGACCGGACCGAGCTCGACAGCCAGCTCTTTGAGGCGTTCAACCGGTCGAGGTTGCTCGCCGAAAGCCCGGTGAGTGTCACTTCCCGCGGGCAGCTTCGCGACGCGTTGACGGCCCGGGCGACCGGCGGGATCTACTTCACGACGCTGCAGAAGTTCGGGCTTACCGAGGACGAGCGCAAGGCCGGCGCGGACCACCCGCTGCTCACCGACCGGCGCAACATCGTCGTCGTCGTCGACGAGGCGCACCGCAGCCACTACGACGACCTCGACGGCTACGCCCGCCACATCCGCGACGCGCTGCCCAACGCCGCGTTTATCGCGTTCACCGGCACCCCGATCTCGTTCGTCGACCGCAACACGGCCGAGGTGTTCGGCGAGGTGATCGACACCTACGACCTCACACGCGCTGTCGAGGACGGCGCGACGGTCCCGGTCTACTTCGAGCCGCGTCTCATCTCCGTCAAGCTCGCTACCGACGTCTCCGACGAGGACCTCGACACCGCGGCCGACGAGGCGTCGACCGGGCTCGACGAGGTCGAGCGGGAGCGGATCGAGAAGTCCGTGGCGGTCATCAACGCCGTCTACGGGGCGCCCGCGCGCATTTCCGCGCTCGCCGACGACCTGCTCGACCACTGGGACAAGCGCTCGCAGGCCATGCGCCCGTTCCTGGAGTCGCCGGGTAAGGCGTTCATCGTCGGTGCGACCCGGGAGATCTGTGCCCAGCTCTACGAGGAGATCGTCGCCCGCCGGCCGCAGTGGCACGACGACGTCGTCGACAAGGGGTCCATCAAGGTCGTCTACTCCGGCTCGGCGGCAGACAAGGGCATCGTCGCGAAGCACGTGCGCCGCGACGCGCAGAACAAGGTCATCCAGAAGCGCCTCAAGGACGCCGACGACCCGCTTCAGATCGTCATCGTCAAGGACATGATGCTCACCGGCTTCGACGCGCCGCCGCTGCATACGCTCTACCTGGACCGGCCGCTGAAGGGCGCCCTGCTCATGCAGACCCTCGCCCGCGTCAACCGGACCTTCCGAGGCAAGCCCGACGGTCTGCTCGTCGCGTACGCCCCGCTGGCCGACAACCTCAACAAGGCGCTGGCCGAGTACACCGAGAAGGACCAGGCGACCAAGCCCGTCGGCCGCAACATCGACGAGGCCGCGGCGCTGGCCCGCGCGCTCATCGAGGCGCTCGACGCGGTCTGCGCCGGCTACCCGTGGCAGCAGCAGATCGGCGCCGACGCGAAAAGTTGGATCAAGGCCGCCGTCGGCGTCACCAACCACCTGCGGTCACCCGCCACCGCCGGCAACCATGCGGCCGACGGCGTCGAGACGCTCGGTGCCCGGTTCCGCCGGCTCGCGAACCAGCTCGCGCGGGCCTGGGCCCTCGCGTCCGGCTCGCAGACGCTCGACGACCTGCGCCGGACCGCGAAGTTTTACGAAGAGGTCCGCGTCTGGATGGCGAAGTTCGACGCGAACGAGCGGCAGTCCTCCGGTGAGCCCGTGCCCGAGGAGATCAGCCGCATGCTCGCCGGCCTCGTCGCGACCGCGACCGCGACAGGCGAGATCGTCGACATCTACGACGCCGCAGGACTGCCTAAGCCCTCGCTGTCCGACCTGGGCCCGGAGTACGTCCACCGTGCCCAGCGGGCTGACAACCCGCACCTGGCGATCGAGGCCCTGCGTGACCTGCTCATCGAGGAGTCCGCGCGCGTCACCCAGAACAGCATCGTCCGTCAGCGCGCGTTCTCCGAGAAGCTCAAGGAGCTGATGAACCGCTACACCAACCAGCAGCTCACCTCGGCGGAGGTCATCGCCGAGCTCATCGAGCTCGCCAAGGAGGTCGCCGCCGAAGCCACCCGCGGCGAGCAGTTCACCCCGCCTCTCAACTCCGACGAGCTTGCGTTCTACGACGCCGTCGCCGCGAACGAGTCCGCGGTGGATGTCCAGGGCGATGACGTCCTCGCTCAGATTGCGCGCGAGCTTGTCGCCGTCATGCGCCGCGATATCAAGACCGACTGGACCGTGCGCGACGACGTGCGCGCCAAACTCCGCTCGTCCATCAAGCGGCTGCTCGTCAAGTACAGGTACCCACCGGACAAGCAGCTTGGCGCCATCACGCTCGTCATGGAGCAAATGGAGAGCATGGCCCCCCGGGTGGCGGCCCAGGGGTCAACCTCGTTCGTTGCCACGTTGGAGCCGTGATGGGGTCGAAGGATACGAAGAGCGCGGCGAGCCCTATCTCACCCGGGCAGGGCCAACTCGCCTTCGAGGACCAGGACCTATTCGAGCACTTCGAAGACTCCGTCGAGACCGGGATCACTGAAGATACCGCCAAAGCCTCAGTGGACGCGCTGCTCGCGAGTGCGAGCCGCTACTCCACCCCTTCCGAGTACCGCGACCTCGTGGCGTTCGTCGGTAAGCTGCCTCGGTACAGCCCGTTCAACCGGATGCTCGTACACATCCAGGACCCGGGAGCAAAGTACGTGGCCACGGCCGCCCGGTGGCGATCAGAGTTTGGACGGGAAATCACGCCGGGCGCTCGGCCGATCATCGTCTTACAGCCGATGGGGCCGGTCCTCATCGTCTTCGATGTCCGGCATACTGAGGCCGTGGGACCGAACCCCAGGCCGGTCCCAACGAGCGCCACCGACCCTATCGCCATCGGCTATCGGGCACCCGAAACTGAGATCGAAACTCGGTGGTCACGGATCGAGCACAACGCGATCCGCGACGGTATCCGCATTTCGCTCGTCGACCACGGCGCTCACGCGGGCGGTTCGACGACGTCCCGCCTTTCGTCGGGGATCATGTTGTCCCGGCCGTCTCGCGCACGCGACGCGGCGGGCCGCCCGGAAAAGTTCCCGCTTCGTTACGACGTCGAGGTGAACGGCACTCTGAGGCGGCGCGACCAGTACGCGACGCTCGTGCACGAACTCGCGCACATCTACTGCGGGCACCTTGGATCGCCGAATGAGAAGAACTGGCCGTCGCGTCCGCGAACCCCGCACGACGTGGAAGAGGTCGAGGCGGAGTCAGTCGTCCACATGATCGTCTCGCGCGTCGACCCGGGCGTCGTGATGGGCGACTACATCCAGGGCCATCTTGACAAAGCAGGTGTGCCCCCGGGCGTGAGCCTCAACGCGATGACTAAGGCCGCAGGGCTGATCGAGGACATGGGTGACAGTTGGCTCCCCGCCCGCAAGCACGGTCGCGGCTGATCTGTGCGGTATCGAGTCGCTGAAACCCAGTCCCGAGCGAGCTCGTCGCAGGCAATTTCTACTTTGAGGTGAGCTCCTGACACTCAGTCTGACGCGCGAGACTACAACGGCCGCTGCTCCCGCTAGACCGTCGTCACCAAAGTTCCTGACGCACCTCTTGCACCCGTGTAGATCGCCGAAGATGCGTGACGTGACCGGTTGACCGGTTCGGTCCCCACGTTCGGCCCTCGACGCCGATCTCCCCGGTGCGGACACCTCAGCCTCGGATGCCCCCAGCACCGCGCCAACATCGAACCTGGGTGAAACACGGCGTCGTCGAGGTGCTACTGGTGGCCGGTGGGGCCAGCGAGCCCGGGCAGGTAGTAGCGCAGCAAGGTCTGGACGGCCTCGTCGAACACGAGGCGATCGCCGTAGACGGCGGCCAGATGCCACAGCCAGCGGGCCAACTGTTGTGCGTTCTGCTCGTGGAGGACCACGATCTCCTCCAGGTCGGCGAGCTGGCGAGCGATCGCGGCCTCGCCTGCGTCGAGCTCACGGATGCGCGTCGTGGCGTCCTGGCCGAGCAACTTGAGCTTGGCGGCGAGCGCGCGGTCACGACGGGCGGCAGCACGCTGTCGGGTGAGCGCACGTGACCGTTTGGATTATTCGGCCGACCGCTCGCGGCGAGCGGCCCGCGCGCTCTGATCGGAGCAGTACCGGCCCCCGTGACGGGCACGCTCATCGGGGACTGCTCGCGCACACTCTGAGCGAGCGCATCGGCGCTCGCGGGTCGGTGCGGTGCGGGCTTGGCGCATGCAACCCGGCGAGCATTATTTCGCCCGTCGGCGCAGGCGCTCGACATCGACGACGCGATCGCAGCCGTCGCGCGCGCACGACTTTGGGACTGGAGGCTTCCACGACGACAGCCCCTTGCGACGGGCGATGTAGTCACGCGAGGATGAGACGCTCGCGCACCCTGGCGAGCGATATCTTGCGGTCAAACGTCGGGCTGCGGGTATCGGCGCGTTGCAGGTGATGTTGGCGCACAGCCGGACCGTCTCTGGCGTCGAGGTGTTCACGTCTGGGACATCGTCGTCGGGGGTCGAGCGCGGGGACCGATACCGGTCAACCAATCACGTCACGCGACGCAGCCGATTTACACGGGTGCAAGAGGCGCGTCACGAATTTCGGTGTCGGCGGTCTTCGGCGGCGACAGCGGCACTCAGGAGGAGCTCGCGTGGTCGTTCGAGCGGAGCCTTGGCGCGAGCTGGTCGGCTCCGGAGGCGACTTCGATGAGGTGGGCGTGAGGTCGTGCTCGTCGATGTCGTGGCCACCGGCCGAACTCCGCTCCTGACCAACTCCGTCCGTGTCACCGGTTACGAGGCCTTCACCGACATCGACGCGACCGTCCGTGACCTCGGGCCTACGCACTAACGTCAAGGAGAACGCGGCCCGCGGCCACCTCGCCGAGTTCCTGGTCGCCAAGGCCGGTCGGCGCCGCGGGGCCGCGCATTGAATCGAACGAAAGTATCATATTGACTATTCACGGGCTCTGTGATCCGTGCGGCGGCCTACTCGACCATGTCGAGGACAACTTCATCGGCCACGGCACCCTCTGAGTGGAGGAGTGGCTATGGCGTCCCAGGTACGAGCGCCTGCAGGTTCGCCGAAATGTGCCGAGGTCGATATCACAGATACCCTGGCCAGCACTCGGCACGGCGCGTCAGGGCGAGCAATTAGCGCCTACAAGCACGCATCTCTCGGCGGCACTGGACATTAATGCAGCCCGCATCCTTGTAAGTACCGGGCATCCCGCGTCATCTACTAAGGATCTGATGACCTCCTGGTGCCCGACGACCCGGAAAGTGTATCGCCTCGGACGAGCGGGTGCGCAGTTCAAGACCCAGAGTGGACTTCGCACAGTAGAATAACCGGGAGGCGACCAAACTGAACCTACGGAACGCGCGCATGGAATGGGCCAGACATATCGCGCCCACCCTCACGCCACATCAGCATCCCTACGACGAAAGCAGTTCCGTCCGGCCACTGCGTGAACTGGATCTCCAGTGCACATCCCGGATCAATATCTGTGCTGCCATGTTCCTCAAGCGCTACGCCATTCCGTGAAATCTCTACCCGGACATCTTCGGCCGACGTCCGGCCACCGTTTTCAACGACTAGAGACCACTGCGGTGAATATGTTCCTTGCTTCACCGCAACCGACAAGCTCGCATCCGACGGCTGGCGCTCGATTTCCGCTGGTAGCGCGACCTGTTCGCTTGCCCACGGGTCGGACCACCAGCTTCTGCGGCGGTCTGTCATCTGAACGCGCCACCACACCGCTACCACCATGACGAGCGCAACGAGCCAGGCCGCGGCCTGCGTCAAATTTGAGAACGAGTCGTGTGCCCAAGGCTGCAGCGTAAACCAGCACACGCCGGTTGCCCCAGCGATGGGTCCAACGGTCCACCACCATCTCGCACTTTTGCCGATTCGTCGAACGTAGTGCGCGTGACGAATTCCCTCAAATTTTGCCGAACGGGGCCGACCGCTCGCGACGCCCTCAATCACAAGCGCCTGTCCGATCGAAAGCTGGAATGGCTCGCATTCCCAGCGATTCAAGTCGCCGCCACCATCGACATGCTTCCCGTTAGCGAGCAGTCGAACGAATCTCACCTTCTCGCAACCTACCAGTTCTGTTGAGAACAGGCATAAGCCGCTCTTGTTTAACGGCGAGAACTGTTTGTCCAACTCGATGTCTCTGTGGCCCGTGTTTACGGCAACTAGCTTAAAGATGTGCGGGTTCGATACATTTTGACCCAAGACGCGCGCCACATTAGTGCGGCGTCCATCCTTGGCGAATCGGTGCGAACGTAGCTGCCACGCCATCACCACCTCATCGTCTGGCCGATCACGCTGGCGCAACACACTCACGCCTGAGAGAACGGCCAGCAGCAGCGTCGTCCCAATGGCTAACAAGTCCCCAGCCGTCACCTGGGCGTCCAGATCCATGTGCACAGTGTGAACCACCGCGCGATAGCGTGGCCGCGCGGACTGCCGCACGATGGAGGACGCCGACGCCAGAGGGGGCATCGTGGGCGGGGGATTCGCCTTCCTCTGCCTTCCTCGCCGCGTGGAACAGTGGATGAGGCTCTTGAAGGCTGGGGCGACTGAGGTCGGCGGTTCCATTCGGGTGCGGTAGTCACGGCGGCGCCGCGGCGCGTCACGGCCCGGGGTCGTGCCTGGCGGGCACGGCCCCCAGTCCGGACGAGCTGGTCCACCAGGAACTGTAGATGGGCTGTCTCGCTTGGCGACGTGCTCAGAGGGGCACGCAGGGGGCACGAGATGCAGGAATGAGGACAAGAACCGCGGAATGTCAACGATTCTGGGCCACCGATCCTAGAGGATCAACTTCTTACCGCCGCCGCTCCAGGAAGGCCGACTCGCCGCGTCCGTTCGGCGAGAACCGGAAATCGCCAAGCCAGGCACGTACAGACCGCTTCCGGGACATCCGGTCGGGTCAGCTTGGTGCGACCTGGTGACGCAAGCGCCCATGTGTGGCTGAATGGCCCCCATGCCAGCGACCGCGTACGTCACCGGCCTGGGCCGGTACCTTCCCGGCGAACCGGTAGCCAACGAGGACGTGGCCCGCCGGCTCGGCGGCGTCGGCAGGCGCACGGACGGTCTGCGCGCCCGTATCCAGCGCGCCAACGGCATCCGGCAGCGGTACTACGCGCTGGACGACGAAGGCCGCACCACCGAGCTCAACGAGGAGCTCGCCGTCCACGCGATCGAGGACGCGCTGGCCGACCGGGGGATCGCCGCATCCGACCTGGGCATGCTCGCGTGCGCGACGACGCAGGGTGACCTGCTGGTGCCGGGGTTCGCGTCGATGGTGCACGGGCGGCTCGGCGGCGGGCCGATGCAGACGCTGACGGCGGGCGGCGTGTGCGCGTCGAGCATCGCCGCGCTCGACGCGGCGGTGAGCAAGGTGCGGCTCGGCGACCACCCGCGGGCGGTGGTGGTGGGCTCGGAGCTGGCCAGCCGGTGGCTGCACCAGCGGCGGTTCGACGGCGTCGAGGACCACCTGGACGCGCACTTCCTGCGGTGGATGCTGTCCGACGGCGCGGGCGCGGCGATCGTCGAGTTCCAGCCCCGCCCCGACAGGCCGTCGCTGCGCGTGGACTGGGTCCGGCAGGTCTCCCTGGCGCACGAGCACGAGGTCTGCATGCGCGCGGGCCTCGACGGGCCCACCGCCGTCGCGGGGCGGACCTGGCAGGACTACGACGACGTGGCCACCGCCGAGAAGGCCGGGCTGATGCAGATCCGGCAGGAGACGGCCGTGCTCGACGAGCTCGCCGCGGCGGGGCTCGCGCAGTTCGAGGAGCTCGTTGACCGCGGCCTGATCGACCTGAAGAAGCTCGACCACGTGCTCTGCCACTACAGCACCAACGCCTTCCGCGACGTCGTCTTCGACGCGCTGAGCACCCGCGTGCCCGGCATGGACACGAGCCGCTGGTTCTCCAACCTGGAGACCTGCGGCAACACCGGCGCGGCGAGCATCTTCATCGCGCTGGAGGAGGCGTGGCGCACCGGGCGCTTCGCGCCGGGCGACACGATCCTCCTCGCCGTCCCCGAGTCCGGACGGTTCTCGTTCGGGTTCGCCCACCTGACCGTCGTCGCACCGCGAGGGAGCAGCAGATGACCAGCACCGGGATCAGCACGGAGACGAGCACCGTGACCGTCGAGGGCTACCGCCCGCCGCAGCCGGACCGGGCGGCCGGGCTGCTCGCCCGGCTCGCCGACGTCTGGACGGAGTTCGAGGCCCGGCTGGCCGAGGTGCCGATCCTGCGGGCGCTCGACGCCGGGGACGTGACGGTCGCCGACTACCAGCGGCTGCTGCACAACCTGCGCCAGCAGGTGGTCGACGGGTCGTTGTGGATCGCGCGGGCGGCGTCGAACTTCGACATGGACCACTTCGACCTGCGCTCGGCCGCCATCTCGCACGCGCTGGAGGAGCACCGCGACCACCTGCTCCTCGAACGCGACTACGTCGCCGTCGGCGGCTCCCTCGAGGCGCTGCGCGCGGGGCGCAAGAACCTCGGCTCGCAGGCGCTGTCCGGCTACATGTTCCACGAGGCGAGCCGGCCGAACCCGGTCGGGTGCCTCGGCGCGATGTTCATCATCGAGGGGCTCGGCGCGCAGAAGGCCGGGGTGTGGGCCCGGCGCTTCCAGGAGGCGCTCGGGCTGGCGGACAACCAGGTGCACTTCATGGCCTACCACCAGGACGCCGACGCCGAGCACACCGGCACGCTGGACGCCATCCTCACCTCGGACCGGATCGACGACGACGCGGCCGACGCCATCGTCACCTGCGCCCGTGTGGTCGCCCGGCTCTACGTCATGCAGCTGACCGAGCTGGACGAGATCTGATGCCCGTGAGGTCCGACCCGAGCATGTGGGAGGCGATCTACGCCGACCCCTCGGTGCCGCTCGACAAGCCGCTGGTGCGGATGATCATCGAGGACCAGCAACGACCGTCGCGCCGTCTGCTGTACCCGATCGCGCGGATCGTCTCCCGGGTGCTGGTGGCCGTGCTCTCCGTCATCAAGCGGGTGTTCCCCGGCCGGTGGATGACGCTGACCACCATGGACGCACTGTGCCTGTGGTTCCTGCGCCGGTTCGTGGCGCCGGACGCCGTCGAGCTGCTCATCCGCCACTTCGTGGTCGAGACGAACCTGGTGAACTTCATCATCCGCAACACCCCGGCCGCCATCGAGCCGGTCACGCTGCGCCCGACGACGCTGGCCGGGCTGGGCGACAACGCCGTCGTCGAGCACGACGTCAACGTCTACGACGTGCTCATCGCGCTCGAGGGGATAGACATCGCGGCGCCCGAGCGCCTGAACTTCGCCCAGCTCGACGTGCCGGACCTCGACCCCGAACGCCGCCGCCCCCGGCTGCTGCGCCTCGACATCCAGACGGCCCTGTGCCTGATGAACATCCCGTTCTGCATCGCGCTGAACCTGGAGGAGTTCCGCCGGGCGATCCACTCGCTGCGCTTCGACGACTCCTTCCTGAGCATCCTCGCCGTCCTGACCGACGACGAGACCTTCGAGCACTGGAAGATGGGCGCGCTGAGCCTCTGGATGGACACGAACGTCGACGTCCCGCAGCTCGTCTACCGGCACGCGCTGGTGTGCGAGTACGCCCACGCCCACCTCGTCTCGATCGCGCAGCGGCGGGGCGAGGAGGTGTAGGGGCTACCCCGCGCGGCGGAACAGGTAGATCGCGTTCACGAGGCCCCGGGTGACGGTGCCCTCGCCGGTGGACATGACCCGCGCGGTCGACGTCGAGCCGGTCTGGACGAACACGTGGCTCACGTGCTCGAGCGACCAGCCGAGCGCCTCGATCGGCCCGAGAACCTCGACGCCCCCGGAGTACTCGGACACCGTGTTGTCGGACGAGCCGAACCCCGAGCTCTGCCCCGTGAGCGCCGAGACCGTCGCCGTGAACTGGAAGAACGCGTCGCCGCGTTGGTACGCCGTCGTCGCGCGACCCAGCGGGCTGGCGGCGAACTCGGCGCGCCGCTGCTCCTCGGCCCGCGCCGCCTCGGCGGCCTGCTGCTCGCGCTGACGGGCCTCCTTCTCCAGCCGCAGGGCTTCCTTCTCCTGCTCGGACTTACCCCACGCCATGGCATCTCCGTCGTCGCGCACCGATGTGGACCGTGATCGCGTCCGCCCGAGAGCGCCCGCGACGTCGGCATGATGGCACGCCCGGTGGGAGGATCGCCCGATGGACCAGCGCGACATCGACGCCGAGCTCGCCGCGGCGGGGGAGCTGCTCGACTTGCCGTCGGCGGCGCACCTCGCGTACGTCGCGCAGGACGGCACGCCGCGCGTCGTCCCGGTCGGGTTCTTCTGGACGGGCGAGGAGTTCGTCGTCTCGACGGCGGAGACGGCGCCCAAGGTCGCGGCGCTGACGGAACGCCCGGACGTCGCGCTGACCCTGGACGCGGACGTTCCGGGCGCGGGGGCCCGGTCGCTGTCGGTGCGGGGGCGCGCGGAGGTCCGCATCGTCGACGGCGTGGTGGACGAGTACCTCGCCGCGGCCCGCAAGGGCATGGCCGGCGAGGAGTACGAGCAGTTCGCGGCGGCCTGCCGGGGGCTGTACGACCGGATGGCGCGCATCGCGATCCGGCCGCGCTGGGCGCGCTACTACGACTTCGGCGCGGGTCGGGTACCGCGGTTCCTGCAGGAGCTCGCCGAGCGCGCCGGAGGCTGACGGGGCGCGCCGGCGGTCGGCCGGTCCGGCTCAGTCGGTGATGACGTCCCAGACCCACGCCGTCGCGGGCGCGCAGCCGAGGGTCGCGAGGGCGCGGACGGCGGCGTCCGCGGCGCGGTCCCGGTCCGCCCCGAGGAAGAGTTGGGCGAAGTTGTCCGTGGCGTACCCGTCGAGCCGGTGCGGGGCGTGCCAGCCGTCCTCGACGAGCGCGCGCTGCTGCTCCGGCGTGGAGGGCCAGAAGGCGTCGCTGACGCACTCGACCACGTACCCCTCCGGCCGGCACAGCGCCTGGACGTAGCGGGTGGCGGGCTCCCGCACGCGCCGTCGTCGGCCGAACAGCCCGCGCTCGGGCGGAAGGAAGGGATCCGGGGGCGGCGGCTCGCGGAGCACCAGAGCGTCCTCGGGGCGCAGCGCGCGCAGCCGCGCGTCGAGCTCGTCCCGTACGGGGGTCCACGCGTCCGCCATGAGGTCTGTCTACCGCAGGACGTCACGACACGTCGGCCCCGAGGAGGCCAGATCAGGCCGTGGCCGAGAAAGTGGTATGCGCTGGTATCTTCCTGGCATGGACGCAGAGACACGGCGGGGAGCCGCCGCGGCGACGGGCGCCGCGCTCCTGGTGAACGAGCTGGGCTACGGAGCGGGGCCGGCGCGACGCGTCGTCGTCGCGCTCGCCGACCCCGACGAGCGCGTGGCGCTCCGGTGGGGGCGGGACGGCACGGAGGTCGAGGTCCCCCTGGCCGCGCCGGTCCGCACCCCGGGCTGGTCCGTGGGCTGGCACCGGGTGGGCGAGCTGCCGCCCGACATGCCCGCGGGGGAGCACCGGCTCCGGCTGGTCCGCGGCGACGGCTCCGAGATGGTGCGGACCGTCGGCGTGGGGCCGGGTCGCTGGCAGGCGGTCGCCGTGTCCGACGTGCTCGCGTACTTCCGCTCGGTCCGGTCGTTCGGCGAGATCGACCGCAAGGACCGCGCCGCGGCGTTCTACGACGACCCCGCGCGCCCGCCGGTCGACGCGCGCGGCGGCTGGCTGGACGCGTCGGGCGACTTCAGCAAGTTCCTCAGCCACCTCACCTACACGGACCTCATGAGTCCGCAGCAGATCCCGCTGTGCGCGTGGGCGTTCGCCGCGGCCCGCGACGACCTGGCGCGCGCCCACCCGCGCGTCGCCGCGGCGCAGGGCTCGCGCCTGCGCGACGAGGCCCTGCACGGGGCCGACTTCCTGGTGCGGTTCCAGGCCCCGGAGGGGTACTTCTACACGGGGATCTTCGACGCGCTGACCAAGGACCTCGACGAGCGGGTGGTGACCGCGCCGCTGCAGGACAGCGTCCGCACCCAGCGCTGGCAGGCCGCCTTCCGGCACGGCGGGGGCGTGGCGATCGCCGCCCTCGCCCGCGCCTCGACCCTCGACGCCGACGGCGAGTTCTCCCGCGACCGCTACCTCGAGGCGGCGGTGCGGGGGCACGCCCACCTCGTCGAGCACAACACGGACTACCTGTTCAACGGCGTCGAGACCGTCCTCGACGACTACTGCGCCGCGCTGGCCGCGGCCGAGCTGGTCCTCGCCGCGCGGGCACGGGGCGCGGAGACCGCGCCCTTCCGCGCCCCGCTCGAGCGCCGCGTCGCGAACCTCCTCGCCGCCGTCCGCCACGACGCGGCGGGACGCGCGTACCTCGTCGCCGCGCCCGACGGGAGGACGTACCACCACGCGGCGGAGACAGGCCTCCCCGTGCTCGCCCTCCTGCGCGCGGCCGAGGCCGTCGACGCGGAGCGGCCACAGCTCGCGGACGACGCGCGCCGCGCCGCGGTCGACCTGGCGCTCGGCGCGCTCGACCGGGCGACGGCGGTGCCCAACCCGTTCGAGCACCCGCGGCACGTCGTCGCGGCACGCGGCGACGGCTCGACGATGGAGCAGTTCTTCTTCCCGCACGAGAACGAGACCGGCTACTGGTGGCAGGGGGAGAACGCGAACGTCGCGTCGCTGAGCGCCGCCGCGAGCGCCGCCGCGGCCGTGGCCCCCGCCGCGGACGCCGGACGCCTGCGCGACTGGGCCGAGCACCTCCTCGGCTGGGTCGTCGGGCTCAACCCGTACGCCGCGTGCATGCTCCAGGGGCGGGGCAGCGGCGCCGTCGAGTACTCCCAGGACTTCCCGAACCTGCCCGGCGGCATCCTCAACGGGATCACCGGCGGGTTCGACGACGAGTCCGACATCGACTTCGCGCCGCCGGGTCCGATGGCGACGGGGGAGTCGTGGCGGTGGGCGGAGCAGTGGATCCCGCACTCGGCCTGGTTCCTGCTCGCCGTGAGCGGTGCCCGATGACCGCGGCCCGCCGCGACGTCGTCGTCCGCGGCTTCCACCCGAGCGACCTGCCCGCCATGTACGACGTGTGCCTGCGCACGGGCGACTCGGGGCGGGACGCCACGCCCCTGTACGACGACCGGCACCTGCTGGGGCACGTGTAC
Organism: Isoptericola sp. NPDC060185; assembly: GCF_042728595.1. Classification (NCBI taxonomy): domain Bacteria; kingdom Bacillati; phylum Actinomycetota; class Actinomycetes; order Micrococcales; family Promicromonosporaceae; genus Isoptericola; species Isoptericola sp. NPDC060185. Next base: position 38,153 of record NZ_JBHWYY010000006.1, read on the forward strand.
TGCGGCCCGTACCCCGTCGCCGACCCGGGCCTCACGTTCGTGGCCGTCGACGAGCTCGGCGTGGCGGGGTACGTCGTCGCGACGGCGGACGCCCGCGCGTTCTCCACGTGGCGCCGCAGCGTCTGGTACCCGCGGCTGCGGGACGCCTACCCGCGCGGCAGCCGCCGCCCGGGGCTGGAGTCCGACCGGATCGCGGAGATCTGGTCGGACACCGACCCCGGCGGCGACGTGCTGGACGCCTACCCCGCCGAGCTGCACATCGACCTGCTGCCCCGGCTGCAGGGCCGGGGCGTGGGCCGGGCTCTCACCGAGCGGCTGTGGTCGGCGCTGCGGGCCCGCGGGGTGCCGGGCGTGCACCTCGGCGTGGGGTCGGGGAACCCCGGCGCCAGGGCCTTCTACCTCGCCATGGGGTACACCGAGCACGCGGTGCACGACTGGGGCTCGACGATGGTGAAGGACCTCCGCTGACGGGGCCTCACGCCCGGTCCGACACGGACTCGACCCAGCGCCTGGTCGCCTCGATGTCGTCCCCGGTGGCGCGCCGGCGCCGGCCGAGCCCGCCGCGCTGCCACGGGCGCGGCCCGTCCAGCGGCCGGTAGGCGACGCCGCGGGCGTCGAGCACGTCGAGGGCGCGGAGGATCCGCTCCTCGAGCTCGTCCTCGTCGTCCACCGCGCCCCGCCAGAGCACCTCGGCCATCGCCAGGGCCCGCGGGAAGACGGCGTACTCGAGCTCCTCGCGCGTGGTGATCCACTCGGTCCACACCTGGAACTGGCCGCCGCGGACGTTTCGTCGTGCCGTGTCGTCCCAGGTCGCGGGGGCGACGTCGAACCGCATCACGTCGCGCAGCGTGATCGGCCCGCCCTGGGCGCGCGGTTCGTCGGGGTCCGTCGACTGGTCGAAGTTGAAGTAGGTCGGGAACAGCGGCGTGCGGACGAGGGCGCCGGCGCGGGCCGCGCGCTCGGCGACGGCGTCCCCGCGCCAGGCGGTGACGGTCGCGGCGGGGGTCAGCCCGCCGGTCACGAAGGCCTCGTCCCACATGAGGACCGACACTCCACGCGCCTCGAGCCGGGCGGCGAGCTCGCGCAGGAACCAGGCGTGCAGGTCCTCGCCGGTCCGGAGGCCGAGCGCCTCGCGGTGGGCGACGACCTCCGGGTCGTCCTCCCACCAGCCCATGTCGCACTCGTCGCCGCCCAGGTGGACGTACCGGATGCCGGTGGCGTCGACCAGCTCCGCGAGGACCCGGTCGAGCACCTCCACGGTTCGCGGCAGAGGGGCGACCGAGCTGCCGCCTGCGCCCACGGTCTGCAGCACGTCGACCTGCTCGCCCGGTCGGCCCAGCTCGGGCAGCGCGGCGCGCAGGGCGGTGGTGTGGCCGGGCAGGTCGATCTCGGCGACGACCTCCATGCCGAGCGTCCGCGCGTGGTCGGTGAGCCGGCGCAGGTCCGCCAGGGCGAGGTAGCCGCCGTGCGGGGTGGGGTCGGTCGGCCCGTCGGGCCCGAAGGTCGTGCCCGGGCGGTGGGTGGCGACCTGCACGAGCCGCGGCTCGACGAACGACTCGACGCGCCACCCCTGGTCGTCGCTCAGGTGCAGGTGGAGGCGGTTGTACCCGAACAGGGCGAGGGTCTCGACGAGGTCGCGTAGGACCGGCACGCCGAAGTAGTGCCGGCTCACGTCCAGCATGGCGCCGCGGTGCGGGAACCGGGGCGTCGACTCCAGCTCGAGGCAGGGGAGGTCGAAGGGCCCGTCGTGACCTCCGGGGCCGTGGGCGCCCGGCGCCAGCAGCTGGGCCAGGGCGCCGAGCGCGTGGGCGAGGCCGGGCTCGTCGGCGGCCGTGAGCACGACGCGGTCCGAGGTCACCTCCAGCCGGTAGCTCTCGGGCGCGCGCGCCGGGTCGGCCACGACCTCGAGCGGCGGCCCGTCGGGGTCGAGCACTCCCCAGCCGGCGAGCCGGCGCCGCGTGGCACGGAGCCACGGCGCGGGGACGTCCCCGGTCGGCTCGAGCCCGCCGGCCGCCGACAGGGTGCCGGCCTTCAGATCGAGCCGGTCGGGGCGGGGGATCAAGGGGAGCATCGGACGGCCTCCGGTGGGTGGGATGGTGCGGTACGGATCTGAACGACCCCTATACTCTGTGGTACCAGCCGTGGTATCAAGTGGTAGGTACTGGTTTGCGCGTCGGAATGGTCCGGTCCGCGCCCTTCATGGACGAGGTGGCAACACGTTGGCTGAAGTGATCACGAGAGCCGCGCCCGAGGCGCGCGACGGAGGCGCGAGCGCGGTCGGACGCCGGCGGGTGCCGTTCCTCGTCCGGCTCCGCAACGACTACCCGGTGCTCCTCATGGTGGCGCCCGGCGCGATCGTCGTCGCCCTGTTCGTCTACATCCCGCTCGCCGGGAACGTCATCGCCTTCATGGACTACGTGCCGTTCCTCGGCCTCGGCGGGTCCACCTGGGTGGGCATGGACAACTTCACCACCCTCTTCGCGGACGACGCGTTCTGGCACGCGCTGACCAACACGCTCGCGATCACGGCGGTGCAGCTCCTCCTGTTCTTCCCCGTGCCGATCGTGCTCGCCGTCTTCCTCAGCTCCGTGCTGCGCCCCACCCTGCGCAAGTTCGTGCAGTCGGTGATCTACCTGCCGCACTTCCTGTCCTGGGTGATCATCGTGGCCCTCTTCCAGCAGCTGCTGGGCGGGGCCGGGGTGCTGAGCCGGCTTCTCGCCCAGCACGGGATGAGCGCCCTGGACGTCATGACCAACCCGGCCGCCTTCAAGCTGCTGCTCACGGCGCAGTCGATCTGGAAGGACGCGGGCTGGGGGACGATCGTCTTCCTCGCCGCGATCGCGGCGATCGACATCAGCCAGTACGAGGCGGCGACCATCGACGGCGCCGGGTCCGGCCGCCGGTTCTGGCACATCACCCTCCCCGGGATGCGCCCGATCATCGTGCTGATGCTGATTCTGCGGCTCGGGGACGCGCTCTCCGTCGGCTTCGAGCAGATCCTGCTGCAGCGCGACGCCGTCGGCGCGCAGGCCGCGGAGGTGCTGGACACCTACGTCTACTTCAACGGGATGGTCGACGGGAACTGGGGCACGGCGACAGCCGCCGGCCTGCTCAAGGGCGTCGTCAGCCTGGTGCTCGTGCTCGGCGCGAACCATCTCGCCCACCGCCTCGGCGAGGAAGGGATCTACCAGCGATGAGCGTCCTGACCGACAGCCCGCGGCCGCAGGCCGCTCCCGCCCCGCCCGTCCGCCGCCGCAAGGACAGCCTGCGGCCGGCGTGGCAGGGCCGGCCCCGGCCCCTGACCACGGCCGTGCGGGGCGTCGCCCTCGCCCTGATCTGCCTCCTCGTGATCTTCCCGTTCGCCGTCGTCGTGTCGACGTCGCTCGCGACCCAGGCGGAGATCGACGCGAACGGCGGCTACGTGGTGTGGGTGGCCAAGCCGACCATCGACGCCTACGTGCAGATCTTCAACGGGGGAGGGGTCACGCGGTCGATCGTCGTCAGCATCGGCGTGACGGCCGTCGGGACGGCGTTCAGCCTCGCCTGCACCACCCTCGCGGCGTACGCGCTCAGCCGCCGGGGGACCCTGTTCAACCGCGGGCTCGTCACGTACTTCCTGGTCACGCTGCTGTTCGCGCCCGGCATGATCCCCGTCTACCTGATGGTCAAGAGCCTCGGGATGCTCAACACCTACTGGGCGCTGATCATCCCCGTCGCCGTGAGCGCCTTCAACGTGATCATCATCCGCGGCTTCATCCAGGGGATCCCCCAGGAGATCTTCGACGCCGCGCGGATCGACGGCGCGAGCGAGTGGCGCACGTTCTGGCACCTGGCGCTGCCGCTGTCGCGGGCGTCGATCGCCGTCGTCGGCCTCTTCATCGCCGTCGGCTACTGGAACAACTACTTCGGCCCGCTGCTCTACCTCAACGACTCGTCGATGTGGCCGCTGCAGCTCCTCATGCGGTCGTTCGTCCTGCAGAACGACACCTCCGCGGCCGCGCAGATCCCCGGCACGGTGCCCCCGCCCCAGCAGGCGGTCCAGATGGCGCTGGTCGTGATCGCGATCGTCCCCATCCTGCTCGCCTACCCGTTCCTCCTCCGACACATGTCGAAGGGCATGCTCACCGGCTCGATCAAGGGCTGATCGAGAGCCGAACCGAAATGAGGTCACTCATGTCCGCATCCTTCTACCCGTCCCGTCGCGCGGTGCTGCGCGGCGCCCTCGTGGCCGGCGCCGCCATCGGCCTCGGCGGCACCCTCGCGGCCTGCTCGAGCAAGGCCCCCACGGCCGCGGCCCCGGGGTCGGGCGGCGCCGCGGCCTGGCCGACGTACAAGGCGCCGGTCAAGCCGACCCCCGTGCTGCCGGGCACGGAGTCCGGCGTCATGGACGTCTACGAGGCGTTCCCGCTCGACGGCCCCGTCTCCGTGCAGGGCACGGTGGGCGACGGCAGCGAGTTCGAGTACCTGGTCATGACCTACGGCCAGCCCGCCCCGGCGCTCGACGAGAACGTCTACTGGCAGCTGCTGAACTCCGAGCTCGACCTGAAGCTCAAGCCGCTCCAGGTGCCGTTCGCCGACTTCGGCACCAAGTTCCCCGCGCTCGTCGCGGGCGACGACCTGCCCGAGATCGTGTCGATCCCCGTGTGGCAGAAGGTCTCGCGCCTGCCCGCGCTCGTCGACGCGGAGTTCACCGACCTGTCGGACCACCTGTCCGGCGACGCGGTCCTCAAGTACCCCAACCTCGCGGGCATCCAGAAGTCGGCGTGGCGCAACGGGTACTTCAACGGGCGGATCTACGGCGTCCCGAAGTCCGACCCGGTCTTCGGCGGGCAGATGTACACCAAGACCGACCTCTTCGAGAAGGCCGGGGTGTCCGAGGAGCCCGGGTCCATCGAGGAGTTCGTCGCGGCGGCCGCGGCGGTCACCGACGCCAAGGCGGGCGTGTACGCGTTCGGCGGCCCGATCACCGACTACCTCCTGCAGGCCTACGGCGTGCCCAACAAGTGGGTCAAGAACTCCGACGGCAGCTTCACCTCGTTCTACGAGCACGAGAACTTCGTGACGGCGGTGGAGAAGGCCGCCGAGATGTACAAGGCGGGGTACTTCCACCCCGACTCCGCGACCCTGGAGAAGACGCAGCGGGACTCGATGTTCCGCTCGTCGAAGATCGCGATGACCTACGACGGCAACCGCGCGTTCGGCATCATCGCCGACGACAACGCGCTCGTCTTCGGCATGCCGGGGGCCTTCGGCGCCGACGGCGGCACGGCGGCGGTGTGGAACGGCCCCGGCGCCTACGCGGTGACGATGATCAAGAAGTCGGCCTCCCCGGAGCGCGTCGAGATGTTCCTGCGGACGATGGACTGGCTCGCGGCCCCGTTCGGCACCAAGGAGTCGTTCATCCAGTCGTACGGCGTCGAGGGCAAGGACAACGACTACGTCGTCAAGGACGGCGTCGCCGTCCTCACCGAGCGGGGCCAGCGCGAGCAGGACCTCGGCTTCGCGTACATCGCGGGCGCGCCGCAGATCCTGTGCAACCCGCAGGGCGCGCCCGGCGTCGACAAGGCGATCCACGAGTGGCAGACCAAGGTCGTGGACCTCCTCGTCGACGACCCGTCGCGCGGGCTGTACTCCAAGACCGACGACACCAAGGGCAAGTCCCTGCAGCAGAAGGTCGACGACGCGATCACCAACGTCTTCGTCGGGCGGTCGTCGTCGAGCGAGCTGGTGGACGCCATCGCCGCCTGGAAGTCCGGCGGCGGCGACGCCATCGCCCGCGAGCTGGCCGAGTCCGCCTCCGTGGACTGATCGAGGAACGAGGAGCACGTGCGAGTCAGCAGTTCCGCGGTGAACGTCACCGTGATCGTGGCCGGGACCGACACCCACCACGACCTGTACGCCGCCGCCGGCGCCCTCCGCGACATCGTCGCGGAGGGCGGCCTCCCGGTGCAGGTCGCGGTCGGCCTGCGCCGGTTCGTCGACCCGATGCCCGTGACCGCCGAGACGGACGTCTTCGTGGTCTACACCGCCGGCAGCGACCTGCCCGCCGACGAGCAGGACGCGCTGCGCGACCTGGTCGCCTCGGGGCGGGGCCTCGTGGCCGTGCACGCCAGCAGCGTCGTGCTCGACGGCGAGCAGGACGCGTGGTCGCGCCTGATCGGCTGCCGCTACGCGAGCCACGACCCGTCGGGGCTGTCCGAGGGGCGCATCGCGGTCCGGGTGGGGGAGCACCCGATCACGACGGCCCTGGACGACTTCGAGGTGGAGGACGAGTACTACGTGACCACCGTCGCCGCGGACGCCGACGTCGTCGCCGAGCACCGGCTCACCGACGGCCGGTGGGTGCCGGCCCTGGTCACGCGGACCGAGGGCGAGGGGCGCGTCGTGTGCACGACCCTCGGCCACGACGGCCGGGCCTGGTTCAACCCCTGGTTCCGGCAGCTGCTCCGGCAGGCGGTGGTCTGGGCCGGCGGCGCCGACCCTGCCGCGGAGACCCGCACGTGGAGCACCCGCTTCCCGCTCGGGAACGGCCGCCACGTCGTCGCACCGGGCTCGGGCGGCGCGTCGTGACCGCGGCGCTCGCGGTGCACCTGTGGAGCGTGGACGCCCTGGTGCGCGCGGACCTGCCCGCGGCCCTCGACCTGGTCGTCGACGCCGGGTTCACGGCGGTCGAGACGATGGGGTTCGGGGCCGTGGGGGTGCGCGCCGCCGGGGCGATGCTCGCCGAGCGGGGCCTCACGGTCTGCGCGGCCCACGTCCCGTTCCCCGCCGGCCCGGAGTCCGACTCCGAGCTGGCCACCTACGCGGCCCTCGGGGTCGACACGATCGCGTGGAGCCTCGAGCCGCACGAGCTCGCGTCGGCCGAGGCGTTGGCGCGCGGCGTCGAGCGGGTCAACGTCGGCGCGGAGCGGGCGGCGGGATTCGGCATGCAGGTCGCGTACCACAACCACTTCGCCGAGTTCGAGCACACGCACCCCGGCCCCGACGGGCCCCTCCGGTCGTACGAGCTGCTCCAGCGCGAGCTCGACCCCCGCGTCGTGCTGGAGCTCGACGTGTACTGGCCGCGCGTCGTCGGGGCCGACGCCGCCACCGCGGCGGCCGCTGCGGTGGCGGCCCGGCGCGAGGTCAGGCTCGTCCACCTCAAGGACGGACCGGCGACGGGGATGGCGGACGTCATGACGCCGGTCACGGCCGAGAGTCCGGGGGTGCTGGACACGCTCGAGTCCCTCCCGGACCTGCGCTGGGCGGTCGTGGAGCTCGACCGCGTCCAGGGGCCGATGACGGACGCCCTGAGCACCAGCCGGGCGAACCTGCTCGCGACGGGGCTCGTCGTCGAGGGGCGCGCCGCATGAGCGCGGCGTCGCTCCTCCTCGTCGGCGGCACCGGCGTGATCAGCGGTGCGGTGGCCCGGGAGGCCGTGAAGCGTGGGCTCGAGGTCGTCGCGCTGACCCGCGGGCGGTCCGGGCGGCCCCTGCCCGAGGGTGTCGAGCACGTCGTCGCCGACGTCCACGACCCCGAGGCCACGCGGTCCGCGCTGGCGGGGCGCCGCTTCGACGTCGCGGTGAGCTTCGTGGCCTACTCGGCCGAGGACGTGCGGCGCGAGGTCGACGCCCTCGGCGCGGTCTGCGACCAGCTCGTGATGATGTCGACGTGCTCGGTGTACGAGCGCCCGGCCCGCACGCTGCCGATCGCGGAGCACTTCCCGCGGTCCAGCCCGCGGTTCGACTACCCGGCGGGGAAGATCGACGTCGAGGACGAGCTGTGGCGGCTCGAGCCCGGCGCGCCGTGCGCGGCGACCGTGGTGCGGGCGGCCCACGTGTACGACGAGCTCACGCTCCCGCTCCTGCTCGGCTGGACCGCCGTCGAGAGGTTCCGCCGCGGCGCGCCGGTCGTGGTGCACGGCGACGGGACGTCGCTGTGGAACCTGCTCCACGCGCGCGACTTCGCCACCGGGGTGCTGCCGCTGCTGGGCGACCCCGCGGCGTTCGGGCGGACGTTCCAGGTCACCGCGCCCGACCCGGTGTCGTGGGACGAGATCCATCGGCTCACGGCGGCCGCCGCCGGCGTGCCCGACCCGTGGCTCGTGCACCGGTCGAGCGAGGACATCGCCGCGGAGATCGACTGGATGGGTCTGGTCTGCGCGGAGGACTTCGGGCACTCGGTGGTCTACGACCTGTCCCGGCTGCTGGCCGTGAACCCGGGGTGGCGCCCGCAGGTCGGGCTCGCCGAGGGCCTCGCCGAGACGGTGCGCCGGCTCGACGCCCGCCCGGGCCGGCGACCTGCGGAGACGTCCCTCGAGGAGGCGCTGGACCGCCTGTGCGCCGGGAGGACCCGACCGTGAGGATCTGGGAGACTGGCGCCTTCGGCCACCATGATCGGCGGGGAACGTTGACGATGAGCGAGGACCAGAACGAGCTGCTCCCGCTGTGGAGACGCACGGCGGACACGATCGCGGACCAGATCCGCGCGGGGCTGCACCCGCCGGGGAGCAGGCTGCCCGCGGAGCGCGTGCTCTGCGAGACGCTCGGCGTGAGCCGGGTGACGCTGCGCAAGGCGCTGCAGACGCTCACCGACGACGGCGTGCTCCAGGCGTCCCGTGGTCGTGGGTGGTTCGTCAGCGCGGACGACGGGGAGGCGGCGCGCAGCACCCCGTGGCCGAACTCGTTGGAGTCGTTCTCGGAGACCGCCGCGCGCAAGGGCCTCCCGTCGCGCTCGGAGGTGCTGGCCGCCGCGATGGGCGAGTTCTCGCTCGACCTCGCGGACGAGCTCGGCGTGGCCCCCGGGACGCCGTGCTTCCACCTGCGGCGCCTGCGCCTCATGGACACCGTGGCGATCGGGATCGACGACTCGCGGATCGTCGCGTCGGCGGCGCCGGGCATCGAGCTCGTCGACTTCGGGTCGGCGTCGCTGTTCGAGGAGCTCACCGAGCGCGGCGCCAGCCCGGTGCACGCCGTCTCGCTGATCGAGGCGGGGGCCGCGACCGAGGAGGAGGGCGGGCCGCTCGGGCTCGAGCCGGGCCAGCCCGTGCTGCGCATGCGGCAGATCCTCACCGACGCCCGTCGTCGGCCGATCATGCTCACGACGATCAGCTACCGGGGAGACCGGTACCGGCTCCAGACCACGTTCACCCGCTCCTGACTCCCGGCAGCCCCGGAGACCACGCGGTAGACCAAGAGATACCACCAGAGACATTCTGGGGTATATTGGTCTGGCGCCCACGGGTCTCCGGGGCTGTGGCATGAGGTGAGGAGCAAGTACGTGGCGACCCGGATCCCCTTCGTCGAGGCGCAGCGAGTCCAGCCGGACGCGCTGCGATCGATCCACGCGACCGTGCTGGAGCAGCTGAGCGGGCTCGGGCGCTTCGCGCCGCCGCGCCACGTGGCCCTCGTGGGCATGGGGGCGAGCTATGCCGCCGCGGCCGCGGTGCTCCCCGGGCTGCAGGCCGCGGGCCTCAGCGCCTCCCGCCACCTGAGCAGCGAGCGGCCGGCGGGGGCGCGGTGGCCGGCCGGCGCCGTGGTCGTCGGGATCTCGCAGTCCGGCAGGAGCCCGGAGACCGTCGACGTGCTGGCCGCGGCGCGCGAGCAGGAGTCGGTCGTCACGGTCGGCCTCGCCAACGCCACCGGGTCGCCGCTCGAGCGGCACGCCGACGTGATGGTCGGCCTCGGCGGCCGCCCGGACTCGTTCGCCTCGACGATCGGCTACACCGGCACCGTGCTCGCCCTCGACCTCATGGCGGGGGCGATCACCGGGGGACCGCGCGAGGACCACGCCTGGCAGGAGCTCTTCGCGGTCCTGCCCGGGCTCCAGGACGACCTGGGCCGGGCGGCCGAGGGCCTCGCCGGCAGGCTGTCCCGGGTCGCGGGCGTCGACGCCGTCGGGTCCGGCGCCTCGGTCGCCGCCGCCGAGGTCCTCGCCCTGCTGCTGCGCGAGGTGGGCCGGGTGCCCTCGTCGGCGAACGAGACCAGGAACTACCTCCACGGCGCGATGGAGTCCGCCGGGGACACTGCCCACGTGCTGTTCGGCCAGGGGCGCGAGGTCTCGGTGGCCGCGTCCCTCGCGGCGGCGGGCCACCTGACGATCCTCGCCTCCGACGCCGCCGGCGAGGTGGCCGACGGCGTCGAGCACGTCTCGCTGCCCCCGCTGCCGGCGGCGCAGCGTGCCGTCGCCGAAGCCGCGTTCGCGCAGGCCGTGGCGGCGGCGGTGGCCGGCCGCAAGAACCTCGACATCGAGTCCTTCGTCTTCGACAACGTCGACACGAAGATCGGCGTCAGCGTGCCCCCGCTCAGCTCCGTCGTGGACCTCCCGTGATCGTCGGGGTCGACGTCGGCGGCACCAAGACCAGCGTCGCCGTCGAGGCCGCAGGGGCGCCCGCGACGGTCACGACCGTGGCGAGCGACGGGTGGCGGTTGCGGGACCTTCCCGGTTCGGTGGCGTGGCTCGTCGGCGTCGTGCGGGCGGCGGCGCCCGGCGGCGTCGTCCCGCCGGGAGCGTCGGTGGCGGTGGGGGCGCACGGTGCCGAGTCGGACGAGCACTGCGTCGCCGTGGCCGCGGAGCTGCGGCGCAGGCTCCCCGGGGCGAGGGTGCGCGTGGTGAACGACGCCGAGCTCGTCGTCCCCGCGGCCGGGCACGAGCGCGGCGTCGGCGTGATCGCCGGGACCGGCGCCGTGGCCGTGGGCCGCGACGCCGCGGGGAGCCTCGTGCGCGCCGGCGGCTGGGGCTGGGTGCTCCACGACGACGGCTCGGGCTCCGCGCTGGTCCGTGAGGCGGCGCGGGCCGTGCTGCTCGGCGCCGACCGCGGGGCCGCGGACCCGACGCTCGCCCGGGCGCTGCTCGACTCCGTGGGCGCCGCCGACCTGGACGCGTTGGCGTCCGCGCTCAGCTGGGACGGCGGGGTGGAGACCTGGGGGCGGCACGCGCCGGCCGTCTTCGCCGCGCGCGAGGCGGGGTCCGCCGCGGCCGCCGCGGTGGTCGAGTCCGGCGCGGCCGCCCTCGCCGCCATGGCGTGCGACGTCGTGGACCGCGGCGCGGCCGGAGGGCACGTGGTCCTGGCCGGGGGCGTCGTCGCCGCGCAGGCGGGGTACGCGCGGCGCGTCGGGGAGCTGGTGCGTGCTCGCCGGCCCGACCTGGCGGTCGGCGTCCTGGCCGAACCGCCGGTGCGGGGCGCGCTGCGGCTCGCGCGACGGCACGACGGAGAGGTGGGCTGACATGCGGGTCGTCGAGATCCGGGGGAGCCGCCACGCCGCGGTGGTGGAGGCGCCGACGCCCGAGCCCGGCCCCGGCGAGGTGCTCGTCGAGGTCGCCGCGTCGGGGGTGTGCGCGTCGGACGTCGCCCTCTGGGAGACGCCCGGCGACGTGCCCGTGCGCCACGGGCACGAGTTCAGCGGGGTGGTCGCCGCCCTGGGCGACGCCGTCACGACCCTGGCCGTCGGGGACCGGGTCACGGGCTTCGGGTCCCCCTCGCACGCCACGCACCTCGTCGCGGCGCAGGACGACGTGCTTCCCCTGCCCGACCGGGTCCCGCTGTGGGCGGGGCTGGGGGAGCCGCTGGCCTGCGTGGTCGGCGCGGTCCGTCGAGCGCGGATCGCCCCGGGCGAGCCGGTGGCCGTCGTGGGGCTGGGCAGCATGGGGGCGATCGCGGCGCAGGTCGCGGTGGCGCTGGGCGCCGGGTCCGTCGAGCTGCACGACCGCGACGCCGGGCGGGTCGCCCGGGTGGCGGCGCTGGTGGGCGACCGCGTCGACCGCCGCGGGTCGGCGCGGCCGCGGTGCGCCGTCGTCCTCGAGTTCACCGGGTCGGCGGGCGGTCTGGAGCTGGCCGGGCGCCTGACCCGGCCGATGGGGCGGCTCGTCGTGGGCGGGTACCACGCGACGGGGGAGCGCCGGCTCGACCTCGACTGGTGGTACCGCGGGATCGACGTGCTGGGCGGCTTCACGCCCGACCGCCCCGCGTCCCGCGAGGCCATGGCCCTCGGGCTGGAGCTGGCCGCCCGCGGAGACGTCGACCTCGAGGCGCTGGTCACCCACCGGCTCGGCCTCGGCGCGGTCGACGAGGCCTATGCCCTTCTGCGCGAGCGGCCGCCGGGCTTCGTCAAGGCCGTCCTCGAGCCCTGACGCCCCCTGCCCGGCGGCGACGACGTCAGCCGAGCGCCGTCGCCCAGAGGTCTCGTCGTCGGGCATGGGTGAGAGTCTCCCCGGCGTGGCGCTCGCGGTCGACCTGTGTCCGGCGGGTGACGTCAGCGCCGCCGCAGCACCGCGGTGAGGCTCGCGCCGTAGGCGTGCCGGGTGGTGGCGCGGACCTCGGTGCCGCCGGGCACGCGACGCACGTGGACGCCGTCGTCCGCGGCCTCGACGTCGAGGTGCCGGCCGCGGACGGTCAGGGTCACGGCGTCGCGCGTCATCGTCGGGTCGGAGAGCGCGACGGAGGTGCGGCCGTCGTCGCCCTCGCGCACGAGCACGGACGCAGGGCCGTCGACCGTCAGGTTCCGCACGTGGGCGCGGCCGGAGAACACGGTCGCGGCGACGAGCCCGAGGCCCGCGTGGCGCACGGCCTGCACGCGCTCGTCGTTGGCGAGCACGACGACCGGCCCGCCGGCGCCGAACGCAGCGAGGCGCTCCTCGGTCGCGCCCGGCACGATCGCGTACGCGAGGGCGGCGGGGCTGTTCCCGTGCTCGACGGCGGCCGTGAACACGCGCTTGGTGACCGCCGTGTCGGGGTTCGACGTCCGGATCGAGCGGCGGCTGCGCGTCACGTCCTCCAGGGTCACGGTGACGGGCCCGGCGTCGAGCAGCGCGTACCCGACGGCCACGCCCTGCCCCGGGTTGGCCCACCGCAGCCACGCGAGCGACGCGGCGCCGTCGCCCCCCACCCACGCTGTCCCGTCGGCGCGGCGGCCCGTGACGACGACGCCGTCGCCCGGCGCGGCGATGCGGGAGTCGAGCGTCGTGACGACGTCGCGGCCGTGCTCGTCGTGGATGCCGGCGGCGAGGACGACGACCTCGTCGTCGAGGAGGAACCACGACTTGGTCGCGCGGGCGTTCGCGTAGACGACGAAGTCGTCGGGCAGGACGCCGGCCTGCGCGTCGACGTAGGGGACGTCGTCGGACAGGACCATGCCCGCCGCGCCGAACGGGCCGAGCGTCGCGCCGCCGGAGAAGGCGTTCGTGGCGCGCGGGAAGTAGACGTACGTGTTCTGCGACTCCGACGACGAGGTGAAGCCGAGCGGGTGGCCGGGGTTCTCGTACCAGGCCTGCCCGTAGAGGTCGGGGACGGTGCGCCGCTCCTCGACGGGCACGGTGGTGCCGGGCAGCCGGTACGGGGAGACGGTGGTGTAGAAGTCGACGCCGAACGCCTGCGTGTGGTCCTGCCCGGCGAGGTAGAGGTGGAAGGCGCCGTCACCCTGGAACCACGGCATCAGGTTCTCGCCGCTCATGTACTCGTACTTGCTGATCCGCTCCGAGCTACGCGCCAGCGCGAACGTGTACCCGGGGCGGCGGTGCACGGTGCGGTCCATCGCGTTGAGGGCGACCGACCGCTCGGGCGGGTTGAGGTCCGCGGCGGGCGCGCCGGCGTCCGCGACGAGGTCGGCGTACCGCACGGCGCTCACGGGGGAGACGAACCGCGACGGGTCGGGCGGCGTGGGCGACACCGTCGCCAGGTGGCGCACGTACCCGCCGAGGGCGGCCGCGTTGGCCCCGCTCGCGTAGTCGGTGAGGTCGACGGCGGCCTCGAGCACGGTCGCGGTGTCCGCGTACCCGGTGCCGGTGCGTGACACCGAACGGCCCTTGACGATCTCCATCATCCAGCCGTCGACGATGACGGGCGCGAAGCCGTCGCGGACCCAGCCGTGCACGACGTCCGCCAGCTCCGTGCCGGGGGCCGCGGCCGTGCCGTCGAGCAGCTTGATCGTCTGCACGACGCGCGTCAGCAGCGTGCGCCCGTACGAGCCCGTGTAGGCGACCGAGTCGTGCTGGATGAACGAGCCGTCGGCGTAGTAGCCGTCGGTGTTGCCGTGCTGGATGGCGTACGGGTCGATGGTCGCGAACACGGTGGACTGGTCGGCGATCGCCTTGGCCACGCGGGCGTCGTCGCCGGTGAGCGCGCCCTGCAGCACGCGGTTGGTCGTGATGTCGGCGAGGTTGGCGCCGGTGTGGAAGCGGGAGTCGAGGTCGACGTCGCCGTCCTTGCCGTTGCGCAGGTACGCGTCCATCGACGCGACGTACGTGGGCAGGAGGGCGGGGCGCTCCGCCGCGACGAGGTCGGCGAGCAGCGCGAACGTCTTGCTGACGCTCGCGGGGATGCCGATCTCCCAGGTGAACCAGTTGCCGTAGTACCCCGCGGCCTGGTCGCCGTAGTAGTGGGCGTGGAGCCAGTCGAGCCCGTCGAGCACCCGACGCTGGACGGCGACGTCCCCCACGAGGGCGGACGCGAAGCCCGGCGTGCAGGTGGCCAGCGCGATCTCGTACAGCCTGAGGAACGAGGTGCTGAGGTTCGGGTCGCTGGTGCCGAGCGGGACGCCCTTGAACAGCTCGCCGGAGCCCGCGGCGTCCAGGGCGGCGAGGTTCGCGCGCGCCGCCGCGTGGATCGCCCTCAGCCGCGGCGCGGCCTCGGGCCGCGCGTTCGACGCCGCCGTCCCCGCAAAGATGCCGCGCGCGTTCGCCAGCAGCCGCGCATGGTCGGACGGCGAGTCCGCGCGGGCGCGCAGCGGCGCCGCGATCGCGAGGAACGCGCCTGCGGGCACTGCGGCGAGGACCTGACGGCGGGACGGCTGCGGCATGGCGAACTCCCTTGTCCGACGGCGACTTCCGGCGGACGGTGACGTCCGCGGATGGCAACATCCAACCAAGGTCGTGCCGACCGGGGCAATGGTTTCCCCCCGACGTGGCGAGTTCATGACAGCCGCGAGCTGTCGCACAGTCGCCAGCCGAGATCCTTGCCGTCGCCAACCGGCTCCGACAGGCTCCGAGGCAACTCTCGCCCGACTGCCCAGGAGGCCTGCGGTGACCCGTGGATCACGACGCACCACCCCCAGAACCGGCCCGACGATCGCGTCCGTCGTCGCGGGGGCGCTCGCCCTCGCCGCGCTCCAGGCCCCGCTCGCCACCACGGCGTCCCCGCCCGCCGCGGCGGATGCCGAGGCCGCGGCCGCGGGGGATGCCGCGCCCGTCGAGCACCGGGTCACGCTGGTCACCGGCGACGTGGTGCTGCTGCAGGAGTGGCCCGACGGACGTCGCGGCGCGGCGCTGCTCCCCGACGAGCGCGGGCAGGTCCGGCACAACGCCTTCGTCACCGAGACGGAGGAGGGGCTGTTCGTCATCCCGGAGCAGGCGCGGGACCTCGTGAACAGCGGGGCCGTCGACCAGGAGCTCTTCAACGTCACGAGCCTCGTCGAGCAGGGCTACGACGACGCGAGCACGGCGCAGCTGCCCCTGATCCTCGGGTACGACGGGAAGGCGCGGCTGGCACGCGCCGACGTCCCCGACGGCTCCTCGCAGACCCGTAGCCTGACCAGCATCGACGCGGTCGGCGTGCGCGAGTCGAAGAAGCTGGCGAAGCGGTTCTGGCGTGACCTGGTGCGCCAGGGAACGGGCGAGCGGCGGCCCGCGCTGACCGACGGCGTCTCCCAGGTGTGGCTGGACGCCCAGGTCGAGGCGACGCTGGACCGCAGCACCGCCCAGATCGGCGCCCCGACCGCGTGGGAGGCCGGGCTCGACGGCACCGGCACCGAGGTGGCGGTCCTCGACAGCGGCATCGACCTCACCCACCCGGACCTCGCCGGCAAGGTGATCGACTCCCGCAACTTCACCGCCGAGGAGTCGATCACCGACACCAACGGCCACGGCACGCACGTCGCCAGCACCATCGCGGGCACGGGGGCCGCCTCGGGCGGCACGTACAGGGGCGTGGCCCCGGGCGCCGAGCTGGTCATCGGCAAGGTGCTCGACGCCACCGGCAGGGGCAGCACCTCGGCCGTCATCGACGGCATGGAGTGGGCCGCGCACACCGGTGCCGACATCGTGAGCATGAGCCTGGGCAGCGGCCCGAGCGACGGCGACGACCCGGCGAGTCTCGCGGTCGACCGCCTCACCCAGGAGACCGGCGCCCTCTTCGTGGTCGCCGCCGGCAACGACGGCCCGACCCCGGGCACCGCGTCGAGCCCCTCGACGGCCCGCTCGGCGCTCTCGGTCGCGGCGGTCGACCGCGGCGACAGGATCGCGTCCTTCTCCAGCCGCGGCCCGACGGCGAACGGCACCCTCAAGCCGGACGTCTCCGCCCCCGGGGTCGACATCGTCGCAGCGCGCGCTGCCGGGACGTCCCGCGGCACCGTCGTCGACGCCCACTACACCGCGCTCAGCGGCACCTCGATGGCGGCGCCGCACGTGTCCGGAGCCGCGGCGATCCTCGTCCAGCAGCACCCGGACTGGTCGCCCGCCCGGCTCAAGGACGCCCTGATGAGCACGTCGAAGACGGCGCCCGCCGGCGGTGGCTTCGACCAGGGCGCCGGCCGGGTGGACGTCGGCCGCGCGGTGACCCAGACGCTCACGGCGACCGGCTCGGTGAGCTACGGCCTCTTCAGGTACGGCGACGCGACCGACCCCGTCGCCCGCACCGTGACCTACACCAACGACGGCGACGCCCCGCTGACCCTCGACCTCGCGGTGCGCGGGCTCAGCACGCTCGGCGAGGCGCTGCCCGCCGCCATGGTCACCACGTCGAGCGACACCGTGACGGTCCCCGCGCACGGCACCGCCGACGTCCGGCTGACCGCCGACCCCGCGCAGGGGCCGACCGGCCGGATCACCGGTGACCTGACCGCGACGCCGCGGGACGGCTCGGCCCCGGTGCACACCGGGTTCGGCATTGTCAAGGGGGACCAGGTCGTCGAGATCACGGTGCACGGGATCAACCACGCCGGGCAGCCGGCGTACCGCAACAGCGACGTCAGCCTCTACAACCTCGAGACCGGCGCGACGCAGACCCACCCGTTCAACTCGAGGGGCGAGGCGTACTTCAGCGTGAAGCCCGGCACCTACAGCGTGATGGGCTACCTCGCGAGCCTCGACGAGCCCGGCACGCAGGTCGTGGACTTCACGCTCGCGCCGATGCCCGAGCTCACTCTGGCGCACAGCACGGAGATCACCCTCGACGGCACCCAGGCCGAGGAGGTCACCGTCGACACGCCGAAGCCCGCCGAGCACCGCGGCCTGATCCTCGGCTACGAGCGCGGCTCCGGGCCGAAGCGGCTGTCGCAGGTCGCCTTCCTGGACCAGTACGTCGACCACGTCTACGCGGTACCGACCGACCAGGTGACGGGGTCGCCGTTCCGCGTCTTCACGCAGTGGCAGATGTACGCCCCCGAGCTCAGGGTCACCGAGCCCAGGACGGGAGCTGCAGTCACCACGCCCGAGTACGTCGTCGGCTCTCCGAAGCTCGACGGCACCAGCGTGCTCAAGGTGGCCCCGGTCGGCGGCGCGTCCGAGGCCGACCTCGCAGGCACCGACCTCAGCGGCAGGCTGGCCCTGATCCGCGCCGACGCGGGCAGCGACCTCGCCGACCAGGTGGCCGCCGTGGCCGAGGCCGGTGCGGCGGCTGCGCTGGTCTACGCCACCGAGCCCGGCCGGTTCCTGACCTCGGCGGCGACCACGATCCCGGCGATGACCCTCGACGCCGGCCCCGGGGCGGCGCTCGCCCGGCAGGCGGACGCCGGGGACCTGCGGCTGAAGGTCGTGGGGGTCGCACGCAGCAAGGACGTCTACGACCTGTACCTCCCGTGGAACGGGCAGATCCCGGAGGACACGTCGTTCACCGTCGACGGGACCACCACCGCCCGGATCGAGGCGGACTACCACAACCCGAGCCCCGCGCCCTACGGCAAGGACCTGCGCTGGGCCTACCCCACGGGCGCGACCCTGGCCACGTCCTGGTCGACGCCGCGGCTCGCGCCCTCGCCGGCGCACCGCACCGAGTGGCTCTCGACCACGGGCGTCGAGTGGGAACGGTTCGCCTACTCCGACGACAGCTACGGCAGCGTGATGAAGGACCCGCGCACCGCGTTCCGTGCCGGGGACGTCCTCGAGGAGTCGTGGCACCGCTCGCCGCTGCGACCCGCCATCCCCGTGGGCCGGCCCGACCTGAACCCCACGCGCAGCGCCACCCAGATGAACTTCGGCATCGTCCCGTGGGTGGACGGCGGCAACGAGCACGAGGGCCAGTACTGGTACCAGACGGACAAGTTCAGCACCCAGCTCTTCGCCCGCGACCAGCTGATCCTCAAGCGCACCACCGCCATCGGCTCCTGGCCCGCGCCGTACGCCGAGCCCACCGAGTACCGGCTGGTCATGGACGGCACGCGGACGGCGGACTGGGCGCCGATGTCCACCCGGACCCGGTCGGAGTGGACGTTCACGTCGGCGAAGCCCGAGTCGGGCACCGCGCCGATCCCGCTGGTCCAGCTCTACTACGACCTGCCGCTGGACCTGGAGAACCGGGCGCCGGCCGGCGAGCCCTTCACGTTCTCCGTGCGGACGGCCGAGCCGGGGATGCCCGGGTCGCCCACGGCGTCCGAGCTCACCGCGGAGGTCTCCACCGACGACGGCGAGACGTGGGAGCAGGCGGTCGTCGCGGCCGACGGCGCCGGCAAGTTCACGGTGACGACGCCGGCCGCGCCGCAGGCAGGGTACGTCTCGCTGCGCATCGCCGCCGCGGACGCCGACGGCAGCTCCGTCGAGCAGACGGTGATCCGGGCGTACGGCGTGCGCTGATCGCGGTCCTCGACGGTCGAGCTCGCCGCCGGTCCTGCATCGACAGGGGTCGGCGGCGAGCTCGACCGGTGTGCCCGGGCGTCGTGCCAGGGTGTCGCCGTGGGCGACACTGTGCGCCATGGTCATCCATGGTGAGCCCGCGCGGTCGCGGGACGACGTCGCGGACGATCGACCCGCCGGCGGCGGGACCGCGGCGACGCTGCGGCGGCTGCGGGAAGACCTCCGCCGCGCCGACGCGACGGTGAGCGGGCTCCTCCGGCGCGGCGGCGTCGACGGGGGGCCGGACGGACCGGAGCTGGTCGAGGTTGTCGACGGTCGCGAGGAGCAGGGCCGCCGCGTGCACGAGCTCGAGGTCGGCGCACGCCGGACGGTGTGGGCGTTCCAGAGCGGGGCGAACACGGTCGCGCCGGTGACGACCCGTCCGTTCGGGAGCGCGGACGACGCGACCGAGCGGGTCGGCATCAGGTACCGCGTGCTGGTCGACAGCGCGTTCCTCACCGAGCCGGCGGCCATCGTCGCCCTGGACGCCAGACTGGCGGCGGGACACCAGGTGCGGGTGGTCGACCAGCCCCTCGTCAAGCTCGCGATCGCCGATGAGGAGACGGCGATGATCCAGGTCAGCCAGGACCGCTCGCTGCTCCTGAGGCCGCCGCTCGTGCAGCTGGCGTGCGAGCTGTTCGAGACGACCTGGCGGCGTTCGCGGCCCTACCTGCGCGAGGAGGGCGACCTGAGCCCGCTGGACCGGCGGATCCTCCAGCTGATGCTGTCCGGCCTGACCGACGCCGCCACCGCGAACCAGGTCGGCACGTCGCCACGGACGGTGCAGCGGCGGGTGCGCGCGCTCATGGACGCGGCCGGCGTGACCTCCCGGATCCAGCTCGGGTGGTACGCGATCCGCAACTTCTGGGTCTGAGCCACGCGCCCGGTCCGGTCCCGTCCCGGGACGGGGCCCGGGCAGACTGTTGCCCCGGCGTCGGTGCGAACCCGTGTCGTTGCAGGTCGGGACGCAGATCGGGCGGTATCACCGCCCGCCGACGTGGGCTCTCTTCCGGTATGACCCCCCGCACGGGGTCCTCGCCGAGGAGGCAGCCATGCTTCGCGCCGTTCGTGTCGCGACGATCCGGTCCGCTGGGCCCGTGGTGCTCGCCCTGGCCGCGCTGCTCGGCGCGTGCGCCTCGGGGCCGCCGTCGGGCGGCGCCCAGGGGACGCCGTCGGACCGGACGTCGGCCGGCGCGACGACGCGGCAGGACGGCGGGGACGGAGGCTCGCCCGACCGGCGTCGTGGGTCCGTGCCCACGGACGGCGGGTCGACGAGCACCGGCGGTGGCCGGAAGCCGGCCACGGGGACGGGCTCCGGCGGTGCGCAGTCGATCGAGGTGGCCGGGCCGACCGTGACCGCGGACTACGGGGAGTACTTCGAGAACCTCTACCAGCCGCGTCCCGCAGGGTGCGGCGGCTTCACGTTCTCGACGGCGTACGACGTGACGATCGTCTCGGCGGCCACGGAGTACCCCCTGGAGGTGTACGAGGGGGACTGCGTCGCGCTGTCGTCCGGCGCGGTGCCCGCGGGGCCGTGCGTGGCGGGCACGACGCTCCCCGCGAATACGGCGTGCGGGGCCTTCCGCAGGATCGCGGCCGGCGCCGACACGACGCAGGACTACCCGCGCATGGTGCAGACCTTCCGCGTCCGGATCACGTGCACGGACACGGCCGCCCCGCCCTGCGACGACCCGGACGTCGTCGCCGAGGTGCCGACACGTGCCGCACCCGTGCGCGTGGACTGGACCCGGCAGGTCCGCTACCGCTTCTGCGGCGCGACGGGCCAGGTCCAGGGCTCGCCGCCGTCGGACGGGTGCGGCGGCACGAGCACGACGGAACCGACGGGCCCCACCGAACCGACGGAGCCCACGCAGCCGACGGAACCCACTGAGCCCACGCAGCCGACGGAGCCCACGCAGCCGACGGAGCCCACGCAGCCGACGGAGCCGACGGACGAGGTGAGCGGCCCGGCCGAGGGCGGGACGCCGACCGGGGAGACCGGCCCCGCGCCCGACGGTGGTGAGGGCGGCGTGCCGTGAGCGGCAAGCGGGTGGCGGGGCAACCGCGGACGGCGTCCGAGCCGGTCGGGGAGCGACGGTTCCGCCTCCTGACCAGCGTGCTGGCGCCGACGACCGTGATCGCGGCGCTGCTGTTCTACTTCGGCTACGTCTCCCTGACGGCCCAGCTCGGCTACTTCGGTCTCCGCCTGAGCACACTGGGCTTCTCCTACCAGGAGGTGCTGCTGCGGAGCGTCGCCGTCGTCTACGTCCCCCTCCTGGTGCTGATCGTCCTGGCGATCGCCGCCCTGTGGTTCCACACGTGGGCCGGTGCACTGGTCGGCGACGCGAGGTTCCGCACGGCCGTCGTCGTGGCGGCGTCCGTCCTGGTCGCGGTGGGGGCCGCCGCCCTCGTGCGCGGGGTGCGCGGCGTCCTGACCCCCGACCTGGCGGCCACGGAGGCGATCGCCACCACCCCGATCTGCCTGGGGTTCGGCAGCGCAGCGATCGCCTACGGCGTCTCCGTGCTCGACCGGGCGAGGCGGCGCTCCCGCGCGGCGCCGCGGCCGGTCGCGATGGTGGCGTCGGCCTACCTCGTCGCCGGGTTCGTCGTGGTGGCGCTGTTCTGGGCGGCGAACAGCTTCGCCGCGGCCTACGGGCGCGGGCAGGCCGAGGCGCAGGCGGGGCGGACCGGGCGGCTCCCGGCCGTCGTCCTCGACACGAAGGACCTCCTGCTCGCGGACTATCCCGGCATCGCCGTGGAGGCGCTGCCCTGCCGCGTGGAGGTGAGCCGTTCGGTGCCGGAGGGGTCCTTCCCGACCGCCGACGAGCTGTGCGACGCCCAACGGTTCCACTACCGCTACACGGGCCTGCGGCTCCTGGACGAGAGCGGCGGCCGGATGTTCCTCGTCCCCGACGGTGCGGGCTGGGACCCGGACACGTCGGCCGTGATGGTCGTCCCGGCGGACGCCGACGTCCGGCTGCAGTTCTACCCGACCGCGGGCGACGGATGAGCCTGCGTCCGTCGCGCGCTCTGCGCGGCTGCCCGGGGCGGCCGCGAACGCCTCCTGGTGGCGACCGGCCCACGCGGTGGCGTCGGCCGGGACGTCGGACACGGCGCCTCCCAGGGCGCGCAGCTCCCCGAGCACGGTCGCGTCGTGCCGGAGCGCGGCGCCCATCGCGGCACCCAGCTCGCCGTCGGCCCGGTCGCCCGCTGGTCGAGCACCGCGCCCGGGCGCAGCGCCTTCCCGAGCAGGGGTGTCGCCGACGTCACGGCGACCGTGCTCAGGTCCGCCTCGCCCGTCGCCTGCGGTCGACGGGTCGGGGGGTCGCGCGGAGGATGGCGGCGAGGTTGACCGCCAGGGCGACCAGGGGCAGCCAGATCGCGGGAGCGAGGAGCCCCGTGCCCAGGTCCGGCGCCAGGTCCGGTCCGGTGACCAGCGCGTCCCACCGCCCGACGGCGACGGCGCCGCACAGCAGCGCCCACAGCGCGGTCTCGGTGGCGCGGAGCCACTCGGCGGCGCGCAGGTGGAAGCCCGCGGCCATGAGCGTGACGACGGCGAGGCCGACGGCGGCCAGCGGCGTGACCCACTCGAGGCGACCCAGCAGCGGCGGCAGGGCCAGCGCGAGCGCTCCCGCGATCTCGGCGACCCCGATCAGGACGGTGAGGGGGCGCGGCAGGGCGTCGAAGCCGGTCCAGCGGTCGAGGCCCCTGCCGAGCACCTTGGGCAGGCCGGCGAACAGGAAGAGCAGGGCGAGCACGGTCTGTGCGGCGCCCAGGGCGATGGGGAGCATGGTGGTCCTTCCGTCGGGCCGGCGGGTCGCCGGCCGTGCGGGGAGGGGACGGGCGGCGGGCACGGTGCGTGACAACCCGTGGCACCGTCACGTTCGCGGGTGCACGATCGTCCTGTCGTCATGAGCACTCCCGAGCACAGCAGCTCCGCACGGGTCACGGCCGCGTCGCGGGCCGACCGGGCGTACCTGCGCGCCGTCGCGGACCGGATCCTGGCCGACCCGGTGGAGGCGGAGGACGCCGTGCAGGACGCGTTCGCGCGGCTGGCGACGCAGGACGTCGAGCAGATCCGGGACCTGCGCGCCTGGCTGGTCGTCGCGGTGCGGCGGCTCGCGCTCGACCGGGTGCGGTCCGCGCGGGGGCGGCGGTCGGAGCCACGCGACCCCACGGGGCTAGCCGTCGCCGACGGCGCCGGCGGGGACGCCGTTGTCCCCGACCCCGCCGACCGCGTCACGTTGGACGACGAGGTCCGTCGGGCCCTCGCCGTCGTGCTGGACCGCCTCACGCCGGGGGAGCGCACCGTCTTCGTGCTGCACGACGTGTTCGGCGTCCCCTTCGACGACGTCGCCGAGGTGGTGGGGCGCACTACCGTCGCGTGCCGGCAGCTCGCGAGCCGCGCCCGCCGGGCGGTGCGGGACGGCGGCCCCGTGCCGCGGCACGGCGGACCAGAGACCCGCGACCCGGAGCTCCGCGACATCGTCGACCGCTTCGTCGCGGCGTGCGACGGCGGCGACCTGGGCGCCCTCGCCCGCACGCTGCACCCGGACGTGGCGGGCTGGGCGACGTGGCACGGCGAGCGGGTCGGGTCCGACGTCGGCGCCGCGCGCGTGGCGGCCCGCACGCTGGTCTACCTCGGCCCGGAGTCGGGCTGGACGCTCACCCCGCTGCGGTGGGAGGACGGCATGGGCGTGCTTGCGGTGCAGGACGGCGAGCCCGTCGCCGTGGTCCGGCTGCTGGTGGTCGACGGGCGCATCGCCGCCGTCCACTCCGTGCTGCTGCGGCGTCCGCTCTAGCGCTGACGGCTCGTTGCTGGCCGGGTGCGCTCGTGGATCGCGTCGAGGTGGGCGCGCAGCGCGGGCGGCCCGTGCACCTCGAACTCACACCCCAGCGCGAGCAGCCGCAGCGCAAGCCACTCGACGGTGTCCTCCGCGCTGCGCCAGCGGGTGCTCTCGCCGTCCGCGGCGAGCTCGCCGTCCCCGAGGTGGTCGCGCAGCCGGGCGCGGGCTTCGTCGAGGGGCAGGCGCAGCGTGACGTCGGCGCGGGCCGTGGGCGCCAGCGCGCGCTCGCTCGCCTCGAGGTGGGTCAGCACCTCCTCCGGCGGCAGGTCGTGCCGCGACCGGGCCCCCGTGGCGCGCGGGGCGTGGACCCGGTCGGCGCGAAACGTGCGCCAGTCGTCGCGGTCGAGGTCGAACGCGACGAGGTACCAGTGCCGGCGCACGACGACCAGCTGCTGCGGCTCCATGTGCCGCGGCCCGCGTCGACCGCCGCGGGTCTCGTACTCCAGCCGCACGCGCTCGCGGTTGGCGGCGGCGGCGGCCAGCACGGTGAGGACCTCGGGGTCGACGGCGCTCGCGGGCCGGTCCCCGGGCATGGCCGCCGTGCCGAGCGTGCGCACGCGGTGCCGCAGGCGGGGTGGGAGCGAGCGGCTCAGCTTGGTCAGGGCGCGGACCCCCGCGTCGTCGAGCCCGGGCAGGCCGTGGGCGGCGACCGTGCGCAGGCCGAGCGCGACGGCGACGGCCTCGTCGTCCTCCAGCAGCAGTGGAGGCATGGACGTGCCCGCGACCAGCCGGTACCCGCCGTGGGCGCCGAGCGTCGCCTCGACGGGGTAGCCGAGCTCGCGCAGCCGCTCGACGTCGCGCCGCACCGTGCGGTGCGTGACGCCGAGCCGTTCGGCGAGCTCGCCGCCGGGCCAGGTGCGTGCGGTCTGCAGCAGCGACAGCAGCGAGAGCAGGCGGGAGGTGGGTCCGGGCATGTCCCCATCCTGCCTGCCATCGAGGACAGGAACGGTCCTCATTGCCTCCTAGCGTGGTCGGCACAGGATCACCCCACCCGAGAGGACACCCCCATGACCGCCACGCAGCACCCCGCGCCCGCCGGATACACGAGCGTCGCCCCGTGGGTCGTCACCGACGACACGGGCGCCTTCCTCGACTTCGTCGCCGCGGCGTTCGACGGCGAGGAGCTCGCCCGCGTCGTCACCGCGGACGGCGCGGTCGGACACGGCGAGACCCGCGTGGGAGACACCGTCGTCCTCGCCTTCGACCGGCGCCCGGAGTGGCCCGTCATGCCCAGCCTGCTGCGCGTGTTCGTGCCGGATGCCGACGCCGCGTTCGCGCGGGCCACCGCGGCCGGGGCGAGGGTCGTCACCGACCTCGCCGACAGCGCCTTCGGGCAGCGCGGCGGCCGGGTCAAGGACCCGTTCGGCAACGTGTGGTGGGTCGTCTGCCAGGTCGAGGACGTGCCCGAGGACGTCATGTGGCAGCGGCTGCAGGACCCGGTCTACGCGGAGCAGATGCGCGTGGCGCAGGAGACCCTCGACGCCGAGCTGAGCGGACGCGCCCACGGCCGCAGCAGCGCGCCGGTGCGCTGACGGTCGCGATCTGGTCTATACACGGGTCCGTGCGACGGTCCCCGGCGCACGGACCCGGACGAAGGAGAACGGGCATGACGACGAGCGCGGGCACCCGGGTGGGCACCCAGGTGGGGCTGGTCGGGGCGGGCGGCATCGCCGTCCCGCACGCGGCGGCCTGGCACGAGCTGGGTGCGGACGTGGCGATCTTCAGCGAGCGCGGGGCCGAGGCGCTCGCCTCGCGGCACGGCGCGGCGGCGGCGTCGTCGTTCGACGAGCTGCTGGAGCGCAGCGCGGTGATCGGCGTGCTGACGCCGACGCCGACGCACCACGCGCTCGTGCTGCGCGCCCTGGCGGCGGGGCGGGACGTGGTGTGCGAGAAGCCGCTCGCGCGCACGCCGGAGCAGGCGTGGGAGCTGGTGCGGGCGGCCGAGGGGTCCACGGGACGCCTCTACCCGGCGCACGTCGTGCGGTTCTTCCCGGAGTACGCGGCGCTGCGGGACGCGGTCGCCGCGGGCCGGGTCGGTCGACCCGCCGTGCTGCGGTTCTCGCGGATGGGCACCTTCCCGTCGTGGTCGCCGTGGTTCGCCGACGAGGCGCTGTCCGGCGGCATCGTGATGGACCAGATGATCCACGACCTGGACGTGGCGCGGTGGGTCGCGGGGGAGGTCGTCGAGGTCTACGCGACCCGCACCGCGCCGCGCGCCGACGGCCAGCAGTCCGCGCACGTGACCCTCACCCACGCGGACGGCGCGACGAGCCTGGTCGTCGGCGTCTGGGGTCCGCCGCACCTGACGTTCCGCACGGGCTTCCACGTGGCCGGCGACGGCGGTGTGCTGCGCTACGACTCGGCCGAGGCTCCCGGGGTGCGATTCGACCTGGCCCCGGTGCCGCCGGGCGGCGAGCCCCGCCCCGCCTCGGTCGGCGGCGAGAGCCCGTACCTGACGGAGGTGCGCGAGTTCGCCCGCGCCTTCGCCGGCGGGCCCGAGCCGCGGGTGACCGCCGTCGACGGGGCCGTGGCCGTGGAGCTCGCCGCGGCCGCCCTCGAGTCCGTCGCGACCGGCGAGGCCGTCGCCGTCGACACCGCAACCCTCGTCGGGAGGATCGCATGACCGGCATCGTGCAGCACGGCGCGGTCCGGGACCGCACCCTGAAGGTGGCGCTGCTGTCGTTCGCGCACCCGCACGCGGAGGGGTACGCCGCCCTGCTCGCGGCGACGCCGGGCGTCGAGCTGCTCACGAGCGACCCGGACGGCTCGTCCTCGACCGACGCCGCACCGCGCGGCCGGGCGCTCGCGGAGTCGATCGGCGTCCCGTACGCCGACACGTACGGCGAGGCCCTCGCGTGGGGGCCGGACGCCGTGGTCGTGTGCAGCGAGAACGCGCGGCACCGCGACCTGGTGGTCGCCGCGGCGCGGGCCGGGGCCCACGTGCTGTGCGAGAAGCCGCTCGCGACCACGCTCGACGACGGCCGGGAGATGGTGGACGCGTGCCGGGCGGCGGGCGTGTTCCTCATGATGGCGTACCCGGTCCGGTTCAGCCCCGAGTTCGCGACGCTGCGCCAGGCGGTCGCGGCGGGCGCCCTCGGCGACGTCCTCGCCCTCGTCGGGACGAACAACGGCAAGATCCCCGTGGGCGGCCGCGGCTGGTTCGTCGACCCGGAGCTCGCGGGCGGCGGCGCCCTCGTGGACCACGTGGTGCACCTCGCGGACCTGGTCGACGACCTGCTCGACGGCGCGGAGCCCGCGACGGTCCGGGCCGTCGCGAACCGCGTGCTGCACGCCGACGACCCGCGGGTGCGCGCCGAGACCGGGGGCCTGGTCACCGCGACCTTCCCCGGCGGGCAGGTGCTGACGATCGACTCCTCCTGGAGCCATCCCGACGCGGCCGCGAACTGGGGCGGGCTCACGCTGCAGGTGTGCGGCAGCGAGGGCGTCGCCGACATCGACCCGTTCGGGGCGCACGTCGGGGGCACCGCCGGCGGCGGGGCGGCCTGGCTGCCGCTCGGCGCCGACCTCGACCGGGCGATGCTCGACCACTTCCTGGGCGCCGTGCGGGCCGGCGAGGCTCCGCAGCCCGACGGCGAGGTCGGGCTGCGGACGCTGCGCCTCGTGCTCGACGCCCAGGAGTCGGTCGCGACGGGCCGCGTGGTGCGGAGGCGGTGACCCGGAGGCCGCGGCTCAGCGGCTTGCGAGCACCTCGTCGTAGTGGGAGTTCTCCATCACGCCGAGCACGTTGCCGAACGGGTCGACGACGGCCGCGGTGACGAAGCCGGGGCCGCGCTCGACGACGTCCTGGTAGGGCGCGGCGCCCAGCTCCAGGAGCCGCGCGTGCGTGGCGCGCACGTCGTCGACCGCCCAGTAGGCGACGGCCCCGGCGGCGCCGTCGGGCTGCGGGGGAGCGAAGCGCCGGTCGACGATGCCGAGCTCGTGCTGGTAGTCGCCGATGCGGAACTCGGCGTAGGCGAGGCGGTCGCCGACCTCGCGGGCGAAGTACGCGTCGGCGCCGAGCACCTCGGCGTACCAGTCGCGGGCGGCGGCGACGTCGTCGGCGAGGTAGGTGATGGTCGTCAGTCCACGCAGCATGGGTGCTCCTCGGTCGATGGTGCTCGGGGTCGATCGTGCTCTCGGGGCGAGAGGTGCAGGTCCGGACGACCTGATGAGCACCACTGTTCCGCTCAAAGTGCTCATCTACTGATCACTTTCTGTGCCAGTCTCGGGTCATGCGCGCCGACCGGCTCATCCAGGTCCTGCTCCACCTCCAGTCGCGGCCGCGCGTGACGGCGGCGGAGCTCGCCGACGCCCTCGAGGTGTCGGTCGCGACGGCGCGTCGCGACCTCGAGGCGCTGTCGGCCGCGGGCGTGCCGGTCTACCCGCAGCCCGGCCGCGGCGGCGGCTGGTCGCTGCTGGGCGGCTCCCGCACCGACCTCACCGGTCTCACCGCGCTCGAGGCGCGCGCCCTGTTCCTGCTCGCCGGGCCGAGCACCCGCTCGTCCGACGACGCCCGGTCCGCGCTGCGCAAGCTCGTCCGCGCCCTGCCCGCCACGTTCCGCGCCGAGGCAGAGGCGGCCGCGGCGGCCGTCGTCGTCGACCGGGAGCGCTGGAGCGCCGCGGACCGCGCGACCCCGCCGGAGGTGGAGGCGCTGCAGCGAGCCGTCGTCGGGCGGCGGCGGGTGCGCCTCGACTACACGGGCGCGACCGGGCGCTCCTCGCGGCGCGTCGTCGACCCCTGGGGCCTCGTGGACAAGGACGGCGTCTGGTACCTCGTGGCGGGCACGGAGCGCGGGCCGCGCACGTACCGGGTGGACCGGGTCGGCGCGCTGGAGGTCACGGACGAGCCCGCCGCCGTCCCCGACGACCTCGACCTGCAGGCCGAGTGGCGGCGCGTGGTCGGTGAGGTGGAGCAGAAGCGCTCCGCCACCTGGGCCACCGTGCTCGTGGCGCCGGAGCACGTCGCCGTGCTCCGCGACCAGTTCGGGCGGCACACGCAGGTCGAGGACGCCGTCGGGGATGGCGCCGACGCCGACGGCGACGACGGCTGGGTCCGGGTCCGCGTGGCGGCGCCGACGCCGCTCGACGTCGCGCGGCACCTGGCGGGCTGGGGAGCCCAGGCCCGCGTGCTCGGCCCGCCGGAGGTCCGCGCGGAGCTGGCCCGGCTGGGGGCGGAGCTGGTCGCGCAGCATCCGGTGTTACTGTCGTCAGGACAGTAAAATTCTCAGGAGGTCACCTATGTCCACCACCGCACGCTTCACCGACAAGGTCGCGCTCGTGACCGCCTCGGGCGCGGGGATCGGGGCGGCGATCGCCGTCCGCCTCGCCGCCGAGGGGGCCGCCGTCGTCGTCTCCGACGTCGACGCGGACGCCGGGGCGCGGGTCGTCGAGCAGATCGCCGCGGCGGGCGGGCGGGCCGTGTTCCAGGCCGCCGACGTCAGCGACGCCGCCGCGGTCGAGGCGCTGGTCGCGACGGCCGTCGAGACCTTCGGCGGGCTCCACCTCGCGGTGAACAACGCGGGCGTCGGCACGCGGCCGACGCGCGTGCACGAGATGCCCGTCGAGGCGTGGGACCGCGCCGAGGACATCACCCTGCGGGGCACCTTCCTGTGCCTGCGGGCGGAGACCGCCCACATGGTCGCCCACGGCGGCGGGTCGATCGTCAACACCGCCTCGATCGCCGGGCTCAAGGCGTCGCCGGGCCTGTCGCCGTACTCTGCGGCCAAGGCGGGCGTCGTCTCGCTGACCCACGCCACGGCGCTGGAGTACGTCGGCGACGGCATCCGCGTCAACGCCGTCGCGCCCGGCGCGATCGAGACCGCCGCCCTCGCCTCGCTGCCCGCGGACGCGCGCGCCGGCTACGCCGCCGACGTGCCGATGGGGCGCCTCGGGCGCCCCGAGGAGATCGCCGCCGCCACCGCGTTCCTGCTGTCCGACGAGGCGGCCTTCGTCACGGGCGTCGTCCTGCCCGTCGACGGCGGCACGCGGATCGCGTGACGGGCGCAGGCCCCGCTCCCGTGGACGGGCCCGCCGGCGTCCCGGGCTATCGCTCGGACCTGCTCGACGCGCTGGTGCGCGTCATGGGGCTGTGGACGGGCGGGGACCTCATGGCGTCGATCGCGCGGCGTGCGGGGGTCGACCTCGACGCCCCCGCGATCGTCGTCATGACGGTGCTCTGGCGGCACGGGCCGCGGCGCCCCTCCGACGTCGCCGAGCACCTGTCGACCGGCGCCTCCAACGTCAGCAAGATCCTCGGCCGGCTGGAGAAGCGCGGGCTCGTGGAGCGCAGGGCCGACCCCGACGACGCCCGCGCCTCCCGCGTGCACCTGACGCCCGCGGGCGTCGACGTCGCCCGCCGGTTCGTCGAGGGCGGCGACCGCCTCGTGGACGAGCTCCTCGCCGGGTGGGACGTCGCCGACCGCCGGGCGCTCGCGGGCCTGCTGCGCAGGTTCGAGACCGCCACGGAGGACCACCTGCGCCGGGACTGAGGGCGGCCCGCGCCGGGCCCGGCCGTGCAGGCCGGACCCGGCGCCGGCTCAGCCGTCACCGGCTGCGGCCAGCGCATCCAGCCAGTCGGCCCAGTAGCCCTTCCACTGCTCGGCCTCGGCCGCCGTCGGGATCCGCTCGTGGGTGACGGTGAGGCGCAGCCGGGACCCGGCCGGGTCCAGCGAGAACATCGCGACGCCGTGCGCGCCGTCGTCGTCGGAGACGCCGAACCGGGGGCTCTTGACCCCGGGCCGCGACCTCGGCGTGAGCGTCAGGCCGGGAACGAGGTCGGCGCGGGCCGCCTCGTCGTCGAGCAGGGCGCGCACGAGGTCCGGGTCGAGGTCGGTCAGCCGCGACCGGCTCACGGAGAACGTGCCGTCGGGTCGCTGCCCGGGCACGCGCAGCCCGGTGATGCGCTCGTAGCCGACGGTGACGGACTGCGCCCACCACCCCGGCACGCCGTGCTGCTCGGCCACCCACGCGGCGATGGCGGTGTGGCCGGCCTCGCGACCGGGGCCCGCGTCGACGAGGTCGACCCACTCGTCCCAGCCGTGGCCGGTGTTCTCGCGGACGGCGTCGTCGGCGACGTCGGGCTGCGAGACCCAGCGGCGCGTGCCGGGCGCGGCTCCCGGCGGCGTGGCGGGCGCGGCCTGGGCGAGGAGGGCGCGGCGCGCGGCGCCGTACTTCTCGCCGGTGCGGGTCATGCGCGCGCGGACGCGGCGCTTGAACGATTCCTGCGTGGTCATGGGGACTCCTGCGTGCTCGCTCGGCGCGCCACCCGCGGCTCGCGCCCGCCGGCAGGCACCGGGAACACGGTGTCCTGACCCGCGTCGAGCACTCGAGGTCCCCTCTGCCCCACCGCTCGCGCGGTCCCGGCGGCGCGAGCGCCGGACCGGGGGTCGGGCGGGACGCGCCGCCCTGCCGTCCAGCGTAGGGGGCGCCGCCGACGGCCGCGAGGGCGGGCGTCAGCCCCGCGCCCCGACCAGCTCCCGCAGCTCGGCGCGGGCGACGTTGGCGCCGAACGCCGGGGTGCCCGGCTGCAGCCGCGCGCCGGCGGCCAGCGCGCCCGCGACCACGGGGTCGAAGCCGAGCCGGTCGACGAGGTCGGCCACCTGCCGCACGTCGTCGGGCTCGTCCCCGGCGACCGCGATCGCCCGCCGGTCCGGCGCACCGGCCGGCCGGGCCCCGCCGTCGAGGTCGTGGTAGCCCATGTGGTTGAACGCCTTGACGACGCGCGACGCCGGGAGGAAGTCCTGCACCAGCTCGCTCGTCGAGGTGGCGGGCTCGGCGAGGTCCGCCCGGTGCCCGTCCACCTCCCACCAGTAGTTCATGGCGTCGAGCACGAGCTTCCCGGCCAGCGCGTCCGCCGGGACCGTGCGGTAGCGGCCGAGCGGGAGCGCGAGGACGACGACGTCGGCCTTCGCCGCGGCCTCCTGGGCGGTGACGGCCTGCGCGCCGGGGGCGAGCACCTCGACCGTGAGCGCGATCCGCTCCGGGTCGCCCGAGCCCGCGACGAGCACGCGGTACCTGGCCGCCGCGGCCAGTCGCGCCAGGACCGTCCCGACCTTCCCGGCGCCGAGGATGCCGATCGTCGTGGCCTCGGGTGAGGACGACGGTGCGGTCACGCGGCACCGTCCTGTGCGGCGTCGTTCTGCGCGGCGGTCTGCTCGGCGACCAGCTCGCGCACGCGGGGCACCACCTGGGTGCCGTACAGCTCGACGTTGCGCAGTCTGGCCTCGGCGGGCTGGGCGCCGGTGGTGTAGATCATGTCGAACCGGCCCACCCCGAGGGCGGTGACCGACGTCGCGATCTTGCGCGCGACGGTCTCCGGCGACCCGATGTACAGGGAGCCGTGCGCGATCTCGGCGTCGTACTCCTCCCGCCGGATCGGCGGCCACCCGCGGGACGCCCCGATGCGGTCGCGCTGGAGCTTGTAGTGGGGCCAGAAGACCTCGACGGCCTCCTCGTCGGTGTCGGCGACGAACCCGGGCGAGTGCATGCCCACCGGGTGCGTCGTCGTGCCGAGCTGGGCGGTGGCGCGGCGGTAGAGATCCACGTACGGCGCGAACCGCGCGGGCTCCCCGCCGATGATCGCGAGCATGAGGGGCAGGCCGTAGTGCGCGGCGCGGACCACGGACTGCGGGGAGCCGCCCACGCCGACCCACGTCGACAGGCGGCCGGACTCCGTCTTGGGGAAGACGTCAGCGTCGCGCAGCGCCGGCCGGGTGGTGCCGGACCAGGTGACCGGCTCCTCCTTCAGCAACTCGGTGAAGAGGTGGATCTTCTCGTCGAACAGCAGGTCGTAGTCCTGGAGGTCGTAGCCGAACAGCGGGAACGACTCGGTGAACGAGCCGCGCCCCAGGATCACCTCGGCGCGCCCGTCCGACAGGGCGTCGAGGGTGGCGAAGCGCTGGAACACCCGCACGGGGTCGTCGGACGACAGCACGGTCACGCCCGACGCCAGCCGGATGCGCTCGGTGCGGGACGCGATCGCGGCGAGCACGGTCTCGGGGGTCGAGATGGCGTATTCGGGCCGGTGGTGCTCGCCGAGCGCGACGACGTCGACGCCCACCTGGTCGGCCAGGACGGCCTCGTCGACGACCTGCCGGATCGCGGCGGCGTGCGAGACGAGCTCCCCGTCGGCGCCGACGGGGCGGTCGCCGAACGAGTCGAGCCCGAGCTGGAGCGTGGTCATGGTGTCCTCCCCGTGACGGTGTCGGTCGCCGGGGGTAACGTCAGAGTTGACGTGTCAATTCCCGAAGGGCTGGAGGGCGGCATGACGCAGGGCCGGGACGGGGCGCGGCGCTCGCCGACCCTCGACCAGCTGCGCACCTGGCGCGAGTTCGTCGAGACGACCGAGGCGCTCCGCTCGCGCCTGTCGTCTCGCTTGCAGGCCGAGTCGGGGCTGTCGTGGGCCGACTACGCGGTGCTCCTCGCGCTGCACGATGCCGACGGGGGCTGCCTGCGGTCCTCGGCGCTCGCGACGGCGGTGGGCTGGGAGCGCAGCCGGCTCTCGCACCACGTGGGCCGCATGGAGCGCCGCGGGCTCGTCGCGCGGCGGGGGAGCAGGGCGGCGGGAGTGGCGCTCACCGACGAGGGCGCCGCGTCCTTCCGCCGGGCGTCGGTCGGGCACCTGCGGGACGTGCGGCGCCTGTTCGTCGACGCGCTGAGCGACGACCAGCTCGCCGCGGCGGGAGAGATCGCCGTCGCGCTGCGCGCGTCGCTCGAGGGGGCGCCGGGCACACCGCCCGCGTGACGAGGCGCGCGTCGGTGGGCCGTGCCACGCTCGTCGCATGTCCACCACGTCCGGGCGCGCCCCGGTGACCCCTCTCGTCGACCTGCACGGCCGGTCGGCCTGGAGCGTGCTCCCGCCGCTCATCCTCGGCTTCTTCATGATCATGGTCGACACCACGATCGTGAACATCGCCATCCCCACGCTCACCGAGCAGTTCTCCGCCTCCCTCATCGAGGTCGGCTGGGTGAACAGCGCCTACCTGCTCTCCTACGCCGTGCTGATGCTCCTGGCCGGCCGGCTCGGCGACCGGTACGGGCAGAAGTCGGTGTTCATCGTCGGGCTCGTGGTGTTCACGACGTTCTCGTTCCTCTGCGGCTTCTCCGGCAACATCGGATCCGAGCCCGAGATCGGCTGGCTCATCGGCTTCCGTGTCCTGCAGGGCGTGGGCGCGGCGATGATGACCCCGCAGACGATGTCGATGATCACGCGCGTCTTCCCGCCCACCCAGCGCGGCGCGGCGATGGGCCTGTGGGGCGCGACGGCGGGCGTGGCGACGCTGGTCGGCCCGCTGCTCGGCGGCGTCTTCGTCGAGACGATCGGCTGGGAGTGGATCTTCTACGTCAACATCCCGGTGGGTGTCGCCGCGCTCTGGTTCTCGTTCGCGCGGCTGCCGCACCTCCCGTCGCACGGGACGACGATCGACCCGCTCGGCGTGGTGCTGTCGGTGGTGGGCCTCGCGGCCGTCGTCTTCGGCCTGCAGGAGGGCGAGAACTACGACTGGGGCCACATCTGGGGGCCGTTCTCGGTGTGGACGGTCGTGGGGCTGGGCGTGCTCGTCCTTGCCGGGTTCGTCTGGTGGCAGCACAAGCAGGGGCCGCGCGCGCTGCTCCCGCTGCGGCTGTTCCGCTCGCGCAACTTCTCGCTCGCCAACGTCGACGGCATGGTCGTGACGTTCGCGATGATCGGCATCTTCTTCCCGCTGACGATCTTCCTGCAGTCCATCCTCGGCCTGACGCCCATCAACGCGGCGCTGGTGATGATGCCGGGCTCGCTCGTGTCCGGGGTGGTGGCGCCGTTCGCGGGTCGGCTGTCCGACCGGGTGCCGGCCAAGTGGGTGGTCGCCGCGGGCTTCGCCGCGATCGCGGGGGCGGTGCTCTGGCTCTCCGCCGTGCTCGACCCCGACCTGTCCCCGTACGCGCTGCTGTGGCCGATGGCGCTGTTCGGCGTCGGGACCGGCCTCACGTTCTCGCCCCTGTCCAACCTGGCCACGTCGGGGCTCGACGCCCGCACGGCCGGCGCCGGGGCGGGCGCGTTCAACACCAACCGCCAGGTGGGCGGCGTCATCGGGTCGGCCGTCGTGGTGGCGGTGCTCTCGGCCCGCCTTGCGATCACCGTCCCGGCCGCCGCGCAGGACGTCGCGGCCCAGCTGCCGGAGCAGTACCGGCAGCCGTTCGTCGACGGGATCACGCAGGCCAGCGGCGGCCTCGGCACGACGGCGGTCGGCTCGGTCCAGCTGCCCGACGGCGTCCCGTCCTCGGTCGCGGAGCAGGTCGGTGCGGCGGCCCAGCAGGCGTTCTTCGCGGGCTTCGCCACCGCCGCCGGCCAGACGCTGCTGCTGGTGGGCGCCGTCCTGGTGATCGGCGTCGTGTGCGCGGCGGCGATGTCGCCCGTGCAGCACCGCGAGCACGAGACGGCCGAGGCGACGGCCTGACGGACCGCCGGTTCGTCCGGTGCGACGACGGCGCCGCCCCTCCGCGGCGGAGGGACGGCGCCGTCGTCGTGCCGGGCGGCAGCGCCGTCGTCAGGCGGAGATGTCCCCGCTGAAGTCGACGTCCCTGGTCTCCTTCTGCAGCCACAGCGCCACGAAGGTGACCGCGGCCATCACGGCGAGGTAGGCGCCCACGAGGACCGGGGAGCCGGCCTTCTCCCAGAGCCACACCGCGACGAACGGCGCCACGGCGGCGCCGAGGATCGACGCGAGGTTGTACGCCACCGACGCGCCCGTGTAGCGGACGTTCGCCGGGAACAGCTCGGGCAGCAGCGCCGCCATCGGGCCGAAGGTCAGGCCCATGAGCGTGAAGCCGAGGATGAGGAGGGTCTGGACGCCCACGGTGCCGCCGGCGAACAGCGGCACGAAGAGCAGGCCGAAGACGGCGATCGCCCCGGTGACGACCAGCAGCATGGGCCGGCGGCCGTACTTCTCCGCGAGCGGGCCCGACGCGAGCGTGAACAGGCCGAAGAAGACGCAGCCCACGATGAGCATCCAGAGGAAGTCGATCTTCTCGTAGCCCAGGCCGGCGGGGGAGCCGTCCGTGGGGTCCGTCGCGGCGATGCCGTAGTTCAGCGTGAACGTGGTCATCAGGTAGAAGAGCCCGTACGTGGCGACCATGATGAACGTGCCGGAGAGGACCTTGCGCCACGACGTGCGGAACACCTCGGCCACCGGCACCTTCGCGACGGCCTCCGCCTCGACGACCTTGGTGAAGGCGGGCGTCTCGATGAGCTTGAGCCGCACCCACAGGCCCACGATCACGAGGATCGAGCTGGCGAGGAACGGCACGCGCCAGCCCCACGACGTGAACTGCGCGTCGGTGAGGGTCTGCGAGAGGCCGATGAACACCAGGTTGGCGAGGATGAAGCCGATCGGGGCGCCCAGCTGCGGGAACGTGCCCCACACGGCGCGCTTGCCGGCCGGCGCGTTCTCCGTGGCCAGCAGGGCGGCGCCGCCCCACTCGCCGCCCAGACCGAGGCCCTGGCAGAAGCGGCACAGCACCAGCACGACGGGCGCGAGCACGGCCCAGCCCGGGTTGGTGGCGGCGGGGATGACGCCGATCACCACGGTCGCGATGCCCATGGTGAGCAGGGACGCCACGAGCGTCGTCTTGCGGCCCACCCGGTCGCCGAAGTGGCCGAAGAGGACGGACCCGACCGGCCGCGCGACGAACGCGACGCCGAACGCGGCGAACGACGCGAGCAGGGCCGTGGTGCCGTCCTGGTTCGGGAAGAACAGGGCCGGGAAGACGAGCGAGGCCGCGGTCGCGTACGCGTAGAAGTCGTAGAACTCGATGGACGTGCCGATGAGCGACGCGACGATGACGCGGCCGCGCGAGTTGACGGCCGGCGTCGGCGTGCTGGGGGCGCCCGACGTGACGGAGGTGGACATGGTCGGGGACGGTACGCCCGTGAGTCCGCATCATGAACACTTGTCTCGGGATACGGAATCGGCGGCCCTGCGAGGGGGTGCCCGGCGCGTGAAGGTGTGGTGAACGTGAGGATGGCTCTCCGGGCGCGTGTTGGCACCGCCGGGCCGGGCGGGGCAGGATCGACGGCGCGCTGGGACGACGGCAACCGACGACGCCCCGGGCACCACTGCACTCGTAACGACGGGACGAACACGACGACATGAACGATCTGCTGCACGTGAACGGCGGGACCCCGCTCGAGGGCACCATCACGGTGCGTGGGGCGAAGAACTTCGTCTCCAAGGCGATGGTCGCGTCCCTGCTGGGAGAGTCGGCGAGCGTGCTGCGGAACGTCCCGCAGATCCGCGACGTCGCGGTGGTCACGGGCCTGCTCGAGCTGCACGGCGTCAACGTCAAGGCGGACCCCGACGCGGGCATCCTCGACCTCGACCCGTCGAACGTGGAGTCCGCGCACGTGGCGGACATCGACGCCCACGCGGGCTCGTCCCGGATCCCGATCCTGTTCTGCGGCCCGCTGCTGCACCGGCTCGGCGAGGCGTTCATCCCCGACCTGGGCGGCTGCCGGATCGGCGACCGGCCGATCAACTACCACCTGGACATCCTGCGGCAGTTCGGCGCCGTCGTGGACAAGATGCCGAACGGCATCCAGCTCCGCGCCCCCCGCCGCCTGCAGGGCACCAAGATCTCGCTGCCGTACCCGTCCGTCGGCGCCACCGAGCAGCTCCTGCTCACGGCCGTGCGCGCGGAGGGCATCACCGAGCTCACCGGCGCGGCCATCGAGCCCGAGATCATGGACCTCATCGCCGTCCTGCAGAAGATGGGCGCGATCATCTCCGTCGACACCGACCGGGTGATCCGGATCGAGGGCGTGGACCGCCTCGAGGGCTACTCGCACACTGCGCTGAGCGACCGGATCGAGACGGCGTCCTGGGCGTCCGCGGCGCTGGCCACGGGCGGCGACGTGACGATCAAGGGCGCGACGCAGCCCGAGATGATGACGTTCCTCAACACGTTCCGGAAGGTGGGCGGCCGGTTCGACGTGGCCGAGGACGGCATCCGGTTCTGGCACCCGGGCGGGGACCTGGACTCCATCGTCCTGGAGACCGACGTGCACCCCGGCTTCATGACGGACTGGCAGCAGCCGCTCGTCGTCGCGCTGACCCAGGCGAAGGGCCTGTCGATCGTGCACGAGACGGTGTACGAGAACCGGTTCGGCTTCGCCGACGCGCTGCGCAAGATGGGCGCCACCATCCAGGTCTACAAGGAGTGCCTGGGCGGGCGGGACTGCCGGTTCGGGCAGCGCAACTTCCGGCACTCGGCCGTCATCTCCGGCCCGACGCCGCTGAGCGCGGCCGACATCGAGGTCCCCGACCTGCGCGGCGGGTTCTCCCACCTCATCGCGGCCCTGACCGCCAACGGCTCCTCGACCGTGCGTGGCATCAGCCTCATCGACCGCGGGTACGAGAACTTCCAGGAGAAGCTGGTCTCGCTCGGCGCCGACGTCACGCGGGGCTGACCTGACACGGCCGGCCGGCACGGGCGGGTAGGCTCTGAGCCCGTGCCGATCGCCCGACCTGACTCCCGTGGTTACCGCGCCGTCGCGCGGATCGTGCGGCCCCTGCTGTCCTCGATGATCCGCTACGACTGGGACGGCGGCGAGGAGAACCTGCCCCGCGAGGGCGGCTTCATCGCCGCGGCCAACCACGTCACGGAGTTCGACGCCCTCACGCTGGCGCACTACCTCTTCGACAAGGGGTTCGAGCCGCGGATCCTGGCCAAGCGCGGGTTGTTCACCGCGCCGCTGGTCGGCTCCGTGCTCCGCGCCACGCGGATGATCCCCGTCGACCGGGGCACGTCCGCGGCGGCGAGGTCGCTCGAGGACGCGGGCGCGCAGCTCGGGCACGGCGCGTGCGTCGCCATCCTGCCGGAGGGCACCCTCACCCGGGACCCGGACCTGTGGCCCATGGAGGGCAAGACCGGGCTCGCCCGGCTGGCGCTCGTGAGCCGCCTGCCGGTGATCCCCGTCGCCCAGTGGGGCGCGCACAAGACCCTGCCGCGGTACGGGCGGCTGCTGCGGCCGTGGCCGCGCAAGCCCGTGACGATCGTCGCCGGGCCGCCCGTGGACCTGTCCGACCTCTACGACCGTCCGCTCGACACGCTGGTGCTGCGCGAGGCCACCAACCGCGTCATGGACGCGATCACGGCGCAGCTCGCGGTGATCCGCGGCGAGACGCCGCCGGCCGCCCGCTTCGACCTGCGCAAGCACCCCGAGTACGAGAAGAAGCAGACCCACTACCCGCCCGTGGAGCGCCCTTGAGCAACGACCTGACCACCGAGCTGCCCATCGTCCCCCGAGCGGCGGCCCCGCGTCGGCGCGTCGCCGTGCTCGGCTCCGGATCGTGGGGCACGACGTTCGCGAAGGTGCTCGCCGACGCCGGGTGCGACGTCCGGCTGTGGGGGCGGGACGCCGCCGTGGCCCAGGAGGTCACGACGGCGCGGCGCAACGAGAAGTACCTGCCCGGCATCGAGCTGCCGGCGATGCTCGGCACCACCGACGCGGCCGTCGCGCTGGACGGGGCGGAGATCGTCGTGGTCGCCGTGCCGTCGCAGGTCGCGCGCGCCACGCTCGGCGCGCTCCGGGACCTCGTGGAGCCCGACGCCGTGATCGTCTCCCTCATGAAGGGCGTCGAGCTGAGCACCGACCAGCGCATGAGCGAGGTGATCGCCGAGTCGCTCGGCGTCCCGACGGCGCGCGTCACGGTCGTGTCCGGCCCGAACCTGGCCCGCGAGATCGCGGCGGAGCAGCCCACCGCGACGGTGGTCGCGGGCACCGACGAGGCGGCGACCCGCCTGGTGGCCGAGGCGTGCACCACGCCCTACTTCCGCCCCTACCTCAACAGCGACGTCACGGGCGTCGAGCTGTGCGGCGCCGTGAAGAACGTCATCGCGCTGGCCGTGGGCATGGCCCAGGGCCGCGGCTTCGGCGACAACACGAC
This sequence comes from Isoptericola sp. NPDC060185, assembly GCF_042728595.1. Taxonomy (NCBI): domain Bacteria; kingdom Bacillati; phylum Actinomycetota; class Actinomycetes; order Micrococcales; family Promicromonosporaceae; genus Isoptericola; species Isoptericola sp. NPDC060185. The sequence goes on from NZ_JBHWYY010000006.1 coordinate 77,715, forward strand.
GGCGACGGTCATCACCCGGGGCCTGGTCGAGATCACGCGGCTCGGGCTCGCGCTCGGGGCCGACGCGGCGACGTTCGCGGGGCTCGCCGGCATGGGCGACCTCGTCGCCACCTGCGCCTCGCCGCTGTCGCGCAACCACACGGTGGGCCGCCGCATCGGCGAGGGCTGCACGCTCGAGGAGGCGGTCGCGGCCACGGGGACGACGGCGGAGGGCGCCAAGTCGTGCCGGTCCGTGCTCGACCTCGCGAGCAAGCACGGCGTCGACATGCCGATCACCGCCGGCGTCGTGGCGGTCCTGTACGACGGGCTGCCGGTGGAGGACATGGCCCGCGGCCTGCTCGCCCGGCCGCAGAAGTCCGAGGGCGTCGGCGCCTGACCCGCGCGGGCCCGGCGCCCGGCCAGGCCCCGCTCAGGCGCCGGCCGCGCGCAGGGCCTGGTCCAGGTCGGCCCAGAGGTCCTCGACGTCCTCGACGCCGACCGAGAGCCGCAGCAGGTCCTCGGGCACGGTGCGCGACTCGGTGGCGAAGCGGCGGCGCCGCTCCAGCGTGGACTCCACTCCGCCGAGCGAGGTGGCCGGGACCCAGAGCCGGACCGCCGCGACGACGGCGTCCGCCGCGGCGGGGCCGCCGTGGGGCCGCAGGCCGAGCACAGCGCCGAACCCGTTCATGAGGCCGGCGGCGCGCTCGTGCCCGGGGTCGCCGGGCAGCGAGGGGTGCCGCACCTCGGCGACGCCCGGGTGCTCGGCGAGGCGCCGGGCCAGCTCGGCGGCGCTGGCGTTCGCGCGCTCCACCCGCAGGTGCAGGGTGCGCAGGCCGCGCAGCGCGAGCCAGACCTCCATCGGCCCCGGGATCGCGCCGTGCATCGTCCGGTAGGCGCGCACGCCCGCCGCGATCTCGTCGTCGCGCGTCACGACCGCGCCGAGCACCACGTCCGAGTGCCCGGCCAGGTACTTGGTCACCGAGTGCACGACGACGTCCGCGCCGAGGTCCAGCGGGCGCTGGCCGAGCGGCGTCGCGAACGTGTTGTCCACGACCGAGCGCACCCCGCGCTCGCGCGCCGCCGCCAGGATCGCGGGCAGGTCCGCGACCTCGAGCATGGGGTTGGTGGGCGACTCGGCCAGCAGCACCGCGGCGCCGTCCAGGGCCGCGACCACCTGGTCCGTGTCCGCGACGTCCACGCGCCGCACCTCGACGCCGCGCGTGGCGGCGAGGTCGTCCAGGTAGCCGAGCGACACCTGGTAGGCGTGCCGCGGGACGACGACGGCTCCGCCCTCGGGCACGTGCCCGACCGCCGCGATCACGGCCGCCATGCCGGAGCCGAAGACGACGCCGTGGGTCGCGCCCTCCAGCGCCGCCAGGGCCTCCTCGAACGGGTGCCACGTCTCGGTGTCCATCCGGGTGTACAGCAGCTCGCCCGGGGCGGAGACGCCCTGGTTCACGTACGTGGAGCTCAGCACGACCGGCGGGTTCACCGGGCCGCCCTGCGTGCGCGGCGGACGCCCCGCGGTGACGGCGAGCGTGGCGGGGGACAGGGAGCCCTGGGGGTCGTGCGTCATGGCCGCAGGGTACGACGCCGACCCGCGCCGCCGTCGCCCCGTCCCACTGACAACTCGTGTCAGGCGGCGGGGCGCGGCTCCACGAGGCGGGCCAGCAGCTCGACGAGCAGCCGCTCGACGAGTGGTGCGGGCAGCGCTTCGACGAGCGCGAGCAGCGGCGCCATCGGCCCGACGCCGGGCGCCGCGTCGGGGTCGCCGCCGACGGCGCCCAGCCCGACGGCGTCGAGCAGCGCGGCGGCCGTCGCGGAGTCGAGGGGCGCGGCGGGGGCGTCGCCGGGCAGGAGGGCGGGCGGCAGCGCACCGAGCAGCGCGCCGGCGTCGGGCCGGGGGACGCCGCGGACCTCGTCGGCGGCGGCGCGCAGCACGGGCACCAGGTCGCCGAGCACGCCCTCGGTGACGGGGGTGACGGTGAGATGGGTGGTGTGCGGCAGGCGGGTGCCGTCGGCCTGGTCCATGCCGGGCTGGGCCTGGAGCGTCCAGCCGCGGGCGCCGACGGCGTCCGCCCAGACGTGCGGGTCGACGCGGCGGTCCGCGGGGACGGCGTCGTCGGCGGCGACGGCGAGCAGCGGCCCGACGGGGGAACCGACGACGCGCAGCCCGTCGATCTCGCCCACGGCGTCGTGCAGGGCGAGCGTGGCGCGCCGGGCGCGGCCGGCGAGCGTCGCGAGCCCGTCCGTCCCCAGGGCCTGAAGGATCGCCCAGGCGGCAGCCAGCGGGCCGCCGGACCGGGAGCCGAGCAGCGTCGGGTTGACCACGGGGTAGCCGGGCCAGCGGGTGGTGGCGAAGTACTGCGCGCGCTGCCGGTCGCGGTCGCGGTGCAGCAGCACGGAGGCGCCCTTCGGCGCGAAGGCGTACTTGTGCAGGTCGGCGCTCAGGCTGGTCACGCCCGGCACGCGCAGGTCCCACGCGGGCAGGCCGGGCCAGAACGGCAGCGCGAAGCCGCCGATGCACGCGTCGACGTGCACCGGCACCCCGGCGGCCGAGGCGAGGGCGGCGACGTCGGCCACCGGGTCGGCCGCGGCGTGCGGGTACGACGGCGCGGAGACGACCACGAGGGCGACGCCGTCGGCCCCGCCGGTGCCGTCGTGCAGGCGGGCGCCCAGCGCGGCCGCCTCGACCGCCCCGGTGCCGGGCTCGTCCGCGACGACGGGCACGAGGTCGAGCTCCAGCCCGTACAGGTGGGCGGCCTTCTGGAACGCGGCGTGCACCGTCACCGGGGCGAGCAGGCGCGGCCGGGCCTCGCCGGGCCGCAGCCCCCGGGCCGCGAGCCAGGTGTCGCGCGCCGACTGGACGGCGAGCAGGCAGCTCTCCGTGCCGCCGCTGGTCACCGTGCCTACGGTGTCGGCGTCGCCGCCCAGCAGGTCCCGCGCGAAGCCGACGACATCCCGCTCGAGCGCGGCCACGGAGCCGAACGTCGTCGGGTCGAGGCCGTTGACCGGCTGCATGGCGCGGACGGCGCCGGCGGCGAGCTCGTCGAGCTCCGGCACGCCCGGGTCGTAGACGTAGCTGAGCACCCGCCCGCCGTGGGTGGGGGCGTCCCGGTGCCGCAGCGCGGCCAGGGCGGCGAGCACCGCCTCCGGGGACTGCTCCAGGTCGAGGGCGGCGTCGGGCCGGGCGGGGCGGTTCACGGGGTCTCCTGGTGATCGGGGGTGCCGGGGGTGCCGGGGGTGCCGAGGTGGTCGGCGGGGCGGGCGGCGTCGATGTCACGGCGGCGCAGCGGGTAGCGGGCGAGCGGGAGCAGGCTGAGGGCCACGAGCGCCGCGGGCAGCACGCTGAACGCCGCGACGATGCCGAGGACGGCGGCGCCGGGCTGGTCGACCGACTGGCCGCCGGTCGACTCGACGTAGCCGGTGACGGCGAGGACGACGGTCAGCAGGGTGGTGCCGAGCGCCATGCCCGTGGTCTCGCCCGCCGTCCAGACGCCGCCGAACGCGCCGGCGCGGTCGGCGCCGGTGGTGCGGGCGTCGTGCGCGATGACGTCGGGCAGCATCGCCATCGGCAGGGACTGCATGCCTGCGTACGCGGCGCCGGCGAGCGCCACCGGCGCGTACACCCAGGCGCCGGGCGCCCAGGCCAGCGGCAGCAGGGCGAGCGCCGCGACGGCGAACAGCCCGGACGCGAGCCGGAACGTGCGCTCCTTGCCGACCCGGCGGGCGAGCGCGCCCCACGCCGGCGTCACGACCAGCGCCGGCCCGACCAGGGCCACGAACAGGAAGGTCACCGCGGCGGTGTCGCGCAGCACCCAGGTGGCGACGTACTGGGCGCCCGCGAGCATCGCGCCGGTGGCGAGCGCCTGCAGCACGAACGTGCCGAGCAGCGTGCGGAACGGGCGGCTGGCGCGCAGCAGCCCGAGCCCCTCGCGGTAGTGGGCGGCGAGCCGGGTACGGGCCGGGACCGGGCGCAGCGGCGCGGGCGGGCCGGCGGACTTCTCGACGGTCGAGGAGACGAGCAGCGCCGCGCCGAGCACCAGCCCGGCCGCCACGGCCATGACCAGGTAGCCGAGCCGCTCGTCGTCGCCCCCGAGGCCGCGCAGCGCGGGGCCGCCACCGCCGAACAGCAGGATGGCGGCGGTGAGCACCACGACCCGCGCGGTGAGCAGGCGGGTGCGGGCGTCGTAGGTGTCCGCGAGCTCCGCCGGCAGGGCGATGTACGGCACCTGGAACAGGCTGAAGGCCGTCGCCGCCGCGAGGAACGCGAGCAGCACCCAGACCGCGCCCGCCGCCGGGGCGAGGCCGGCCGGGACGGCGAAGGTGAGCACGAAGAACACGGGCAGGGCGACGCCGCCGGCCACCATGAGCCGGCGACGGCGACCGGTGCGGGCGCGCTCCCGGTCGCTGGCCGCGCCGATCACAGGGTCGATGATCACGTCCCACACCTTGGCCGCGGTGACGAGCAGGCCCGCGAGGGCGGCCGTCACGCCGAGGGTGTCCGTGAGGTAGAAGACGAGGACGAGCCCGGGCAGCGTCGCGAACCCGCCGGTGCCGACGGACCCGACGGCATACCGGGCGACCGTGCCCCTGCGCAGCGTCATGAGCGGGGATCGTAGCGCTCCCGCGGGAATGATCCGGACGCCGTCGGGCTTGTGCGACCTGTGACCCAGACGACTCACTCCGCCCCGGCCGGCCGCGCGCTCGGCTCCCTCGATCTCGACGCGGCGCCCCTGGTGCTCGGCGGCAACGTGTTCGGCTGGACGGCCGACGACGCGGCGTCCTTCGCCGTGCTCGACGCGTTCGCCGACGCCGGCGGCCGCATGGTCGACACCGCGGACGGCTACTCGGCGTGGGTGCCGGGCAACTCGGGTGGCGAGAGCGAGGCGACGATCGGGCGCTGGCTCGCCCGCGCCGGTCGCCGCGACGACGTGCTGGTCGCGACCAAGGTCTCCACGCACCCGCAGTTCCGCGGGCTGGCCGCGACGAACGTCCGGGCCGCGGCGGAGGCGTCGCTGAAGCGGCTCGGCACCGACCGCATCGACCTGTACTACGCGCACTTCGACGACGCCGAGACGCCGATCGCCGAGACCGCCGCCGCGTTCTCCGCGCTCGTCGACGACGGCCTCGTGCGGGAGATCGGCGTCTCCAACTACACGCCGGAGCGGGTCGACGAGTGGTTCGCCGCCGTCGAGGAGGGCGGCCTGCACCGGCCCGTCGCGCTGCAGCCGCACTACAACCTCGTGGAGCGGGGCTTCGAGGACGGGCTGCGCCAGGCCGCGGAGCGGCACGGCCTGGGCGTGCTGCCGTATTACGCACTCGCGTCGGGGTTCCTCGCCGGCACGTACCGCGACGGCGAGACGCCGGACAGCCCCCGCGCCCAGGGCGCCGCGCGCTACCTCGACGACCGCGGTCGCCGCGTGCTGGCCGCCCTCGACGACGTCGCCGCCGCCCACGGCGTGCCCGTCGCCTCCGTGTCGCTGGCGTGGCTGCGCCAGCAGCCCACCGTCGTCGCGCCCATCGCCAGCGCTCGCCGCACCGGTCAGCTCGACGACCTGCTGCGCTCGATGACGCTGGAGCTCACCGCGGACGAGCTCGCCCGGCTCGACGGCGCCTCGTCCTGACCCCGGAGCTGTCAGGGCCACGGTGACGTATACCTGCGTGTGGCCCTGACAGCTCGGGAGGCGGGTCAGTCCTCCAGCGGCCCGAGGATCGCCTGCGCGACGGTGGAGTGCGCGGACTCGTCGTCGGACGGGTGGAAGATGCCGGCCAGCACGTCGCGGTAGAGGCGCCCCAACTCGGAGCGGTTGAAGTACGTGGACCCGCCGGAGCAGCGGATGGCCTCGTCCACGACCTCGCGGGCCGTCTCGGTGACGCGCACCTTGAGCCCCGCCGTCGAGCGGAAGAACCCGGCGCCTGATCCGGACCGCACGTCGACCTGGGCGTCGACCTCCCCGGCCACCATGTCCAGCTGCGGCCACAGGCCGTCCAGGGCGAGCGCGGCGGTGCCGATGCGCCAGCGGATGTCGGGGTCCTGCGAGTACGCCTTGCCCGTCTTCATCGACCGGCGCTTGTTCACCGCCTGGACGGCGAGCGCCAGCGCGCGGTCCGCGATGCCGAGGTAAACGGACGCGAGCAGGATCTCGAAGCTGGTGAAGATGCCGAGCACGTACGGGTCCAGGCTCGGGCCGGGCGCGATGCGCCGCAGCACGCGGTCGGCGGGGGCGTGGGCGCCGTCCAGCACGGTGGTGCAGGACTGCGACGCGCGCATGCCGAGCGTGTCCCAGTCGTCCTTGATCTCGAAGCCGCCGCCGTCGCGGGTGACGAAGGCGTGCACGATGCGTGGGTCGTCGGGGTCGGTCGTGTCGTCCAGCCCCATGACGCCGAGGCGGGTCCAGCCGGGGGAGTTGGACGTGAAGATCTTGGTGCCGTGGAAGGAGTACCCGCCGTCGCCGTCGGGGCGCGCCTCGGTGCGCGAGCCCAGCAGCACGAGGTCGTTGCCCGCCTCGGAGTAGCCGAAGCCGAAGACCTCGCCGCGCGCCGTCTCCTCGAGCAGCCAGTCGAGGGAGCGGTCGCCGCGCTCGTGCAGGAACCGGGCGACGCCCACCCACACGTGGTGCATGTTCACCGCGAGCGCGGTCGCGGGCGCGGCGCCCGCGAGCCGGGCCTGCTCGCGCGCGGCCTCCCGCAGCGTGAGCCCGGCGCCGCCGAGGTGCTCGGGCACCATCGCCGCGAGGTAGCCCGCGGCCTTGAGGTCCGCGAGGTCGTCGGCGAAGAACGTGTTCTCGCGGTCGTGCGTCGCCGCCCGGCCGCGGATGGTCTCCAGCAGCTCGTCGGTGAGGATCTGTCGGGGGGTCGAGAACGGCGACGGCGCGTCGGACGGTGAGGGCGCAGGCATGCCCTCACCGTACGACGCGCCGTCACCCGGCTGCGCGCGATCAGCCGCCCGCGGGCACGGGCTCCGGCAGGAGGCGGTGCAGCACGTCGGCGAGGGTGATCACGCCGAGCGTGCGGCCGTCGCGGTGGACCAGGGCGAGCTGCTCGCCCGCCTCGCGCAGCAGCGCGATGGCCGCGTGCACGGTGGTCGACGCGTCCAGCACGAAGGGCTCCCGGGCGATGGGCGCGACGGGGGCGGCGTCGTCGAGCAGCAGCGTGTCGCGCACGTGCACGACACCGGTCACCCCGCCGTCGTCCCCTGCGTCGTGCCCGGAGCCCGACCGCAGCAAGATGCGCAGGTGGCCCGACGTGACGGACGCGGCCCGCACGTCCGCGGCCGTGGCACCGGCGGGCACCGCCGTGGGCCGCGATCCCGGGGCCACGAGCGTGTCGACGGTGAGGGCCTGGAGCTCCAGCGCGCCGGAGATCTGCGAGGAGTACGCCGCGTCGAGCGCCCCGACGTTCGCGGAGTGCTCCACCAGGTGGCGCAGCGTGGTCGGGTCGTGCCCGGCCTCGATGTGGTCGACCGGCTCCACGCCGACGGCACGCAGGCACCGGTTGGCGAGGGCGTTGAGCCAGCGCAGCACGGGGCGCGTGAGCCACATGAACCCGCGCATCGGCAGCGCGAGCAGGGTGGCCGACGTCTCGGGGTGCGCGATGGCCCACGACTTGGGCGCCATCTCGCCCACGACGAGGTGCAGGAACGTGACGATGACCAGGGCGAGCACGAAGCCCGCGACGTCGGCCACCCAGTACGGCGCGCCCCAGCCCGCGAAGAGCGGGGTGAGCCAGTGGTGCACCGCCGGCTTGGTCACGGCGCCGAGGGCCAGGGTGCAGGCGGTGATCCCGAGCTGCGAGCCTGCGAGCAGCAGCGTCAGCTCGGACGAGCTGCGCAGCGCGGCGCGCGCCGACCGGCTGGTGGGCGCGGCGTCCTCGAGCCGGTGGCGGCGCGCCCCGAGCAGGGCGAACTCCACGGCCACGAAGAACGCGCTGAGCGCGATGATGACGACGGTCGCGGCGAGGACGACCCAGGGGTCGCTCATCGGTCCTCCTCCTTCGTGGTGCGGGTCGAGGTGGCGGTCGCGGCGTCCGGCGCAGCATCACCGGTGGCCTCGACCAGGCGCACGCGCACCAGGTGCGGCACGTGCCGCTCGACGGCGAGCACCTCCGCCTCGATGCGCCGGGAGACGGGCTCGTCGTGCGCGAGGTCGGCAGGGTCGGGCGGCAGCTCCACCGTGACGGCGTCGCCCGCGCGGGGCAGCGAGCCGAGCTGTGCGATGAGCAGCCCGGCGAGCGTCTCGTGGTCCCCGCGCGGCAGGTCGTGCCCGAGGGCCCGCTCCGCCTCGTCGAGGTGCACGTCGCCGCCCATCACCCAGGTGTCGTCGGCCTCGGCCGTGACGGTGGCCGTCTCGTCGTCGTCGTGCTCGTCGGTGATCTCGCCGACGAGCTCCTCCGCGAGGTCCTCGAGGGTGAGGACGCCCGCGAGGCCGCCGTACTCGTCGACGACGACGGCGAGCTGGTTGCGCGAGCGCGTCAGCTCCGTCAGGGCCGCGGGCAGCGGCATCAGCGTGGGCAGCACGGTGACCGGGCGCATCAGCTCGGTCACGGGCGCGTCGTCCGCCAGCGGCGTGCGCAGCAGGTCGGTGAGCTGCACGACGCCGATCGCCTGGTCCTCGCCGTCCACGACCGGGTAGCGGGAGTGGCCGCCGGCCATGAGGGTGCGCAGCTCGCCCACCGTGAGCCCGGGCTCGACGGTCCCGACGCGCGAGCGCGGGATCATCGCGTGGCGCGCGTCGTGCTGCGGGAAGTCGAGGATGCGGTCCAGCAGCATCGACAGGTCGTCGGGCAGGTCGCCGCTGTCGCGGGAGTCCGCGACGATGTGCTCGAGGTCGCGGGCCGTGGCGGAGTGCTCGACGTCGTGCACCGGCTCGATGCGCAGCAGCTTCAGCAACGCGTTCGACGCCTTGTCGAACACGGCGATGAGCCAGCCGAGCACCGTGAGGTAGGCCGTCGTCGAACCCGCCAGGCGCAGCGCCGTCGGCTCGGGCCGGGCGATGGCGAGGTTCTTCGGGAACAGCTCGCCGAACAGCATCTGCACCAGCGTCGAGACGACGAGCGCCGCGACGGTCCCGACGGCCACGCCGACACCGGTCGGGACGCCGACGCCGCCCAGCAGCGTGCCGAGCGCGTCGCCCACCAGCGGCTCGGCGACGTAGCCGACCAGCAGGCCGGTCACAGTGATGCCGAGCTGGGCGCCCGAGAGCACGAACGACGTGCGTCTCGTGACGGCGAGGGCGCGCTGCGCGGTCGCGTCACCGGCCTCCGCGCGGGCGGCGAGCCGGGAGCGGTCCACGGTCATGTAGGCGAACTCCTGGGCGACGAAGTACGCCGTCGCCGCGGTGATCACGAGGATCACCAGGAGGCCGAGGAGGAGCGAGAGGACGGCGGTCATCGGACGCGCACCGCCTCACGCCCGAGGGGGGCAGGGAGCTGCGGGGAGCCCGGACTATGGCTGGGGTCGTCGGCGGGCGCGGCGGCCTCGTCGGCCGCGGGCGCCGTGACGGCTTCCGTCGTGAGGGTGATGTCCACGAACGCCCCAACGCGAGCGTCGCGCGATCGGTTCCCGGCGCTACGCTCCGGTGGCACACGGTCGACGAGGACCGTGCCGCACGAAGGGACCGCCATGCCCGACACCAGCGCAGCCCGCCCCGCAGCCAGCCCCGCCACCGGCCCGGCAGACGACGGCATCATCCGCAGCCTCCATCCCGACGTCGAGATCCCCGACGTCAGCCTGTACGACTTCCTCTTCGCTCCCCTCTCGGGCGCCGACCTCGACCGCGTCGCCCTGGTGGACGGCCCGAGCGGCGCCACGACCACCTACGCCGAGCTGCGCGCCCAGGTCGACGCGATCGCGGGCGCGTTCGCCGCGCGCGGGCTCGGCGTCGGCGACGTCGTGGCCCTGCACAGCCCCAACGTGCCGGCGTTCGTCGCCGTGTTCCACGGGCTGCTGCGGGCAGGCGTCACGGTGACGACGATCAACGCGCTCGCGTCCGGGCGCGAGGTCGCCAAGCAGCTCGGGTCGTCGGGGGCGAAGGCGCTCGTGACCGTGTCCGCGCTGCTGCCCGCGGCCGAGGCCGGCGCCGACGCGGTCGGGATGGCGGCCGCGGACGTCGTCGTTCTCGATGGCGCGGACGGGCACCCGTCGCTCGGCGAGCTCCTCGCGGGCGGCCACGCGGCGCCCGACGTCACGTTCGACCCGCGCACCCACCTCGCGGTGCTGCCCTACTCGTCGGGCACGACAGGCCTGCCCAAGGGCGTGATGCTCACCCACCGCAACCTCGTGGCGAACGTGGTGCAGACGGAGGCGTTCCTGCCGCTGGCGGCGGACGACGTCATCCCGGCGGTGCTGCCGTTCTTCCACATCTACGGCATGACGGTGCTGATGAACGGGGCGGTCTACCAGCGCTCCACGCTCGTCACCCTGCCGCGGTTCGACCTGGCGGAGTACCTGCGGGTCATCGAGCAGCACCGCGCCACCGTGCTGTTCGTCGCGCCGCCCATCGCGCTGGCGCTCGCGAAGCACCCGGCGGCCGCCGGCCGCGACCTGTCGAGCGTGCGGATGCTCATGTCCGGAGCGGCGCCCTTCGACGAGCACCTGGCCGAGGCGGTGGGCCGCCGGCTGCCGGGCGCGCGCGTGCTGCAGGGCTACGGCATGTCGGAGATGTCGCCCGTCTCGCACGTGGTGCCGGTCGACCGCACCGACGTCTCGCCGGGCACGGTCGGGATGCTCGTGCCGAACATGCTGGCCAGGATCGTGGACCCGGCCACGGGCGAGACCATCCCGCAGCCCGCCGCGGGGGTCAGCGCGCCCGGCGAGCTGCTGTGCGCCGGGCCCAACGTCATGGTGGGGTACCTGGCGGACGAGCAGGCCACCCGCGACACCCTCGAGCCGGACGGCTTCCTGCACACCGGCGACATCGTCACGGTCGACGCCGCCGGCGCGTTCACCGTCGTGGACCGGCTCAAGGAGCTCATCAAGCACAAGGGCTACCAGGTGGCGCCCGCGGAGCTGGAGGCGCTGCTGCTCACCCACCCCGAGGTCGTGGACGCCGCGGTGATCGGCGTGCCCGACCCGGAGTCCGGCGAGGTGCCGAAGGCGTTCGTCGTGCGGGCGGAGGGCAGCACGCTCACGGCCGGCGACGTGCAGGAGTTCGTCGCCGAGCAGGTCGCCCCGTACAAGAAGGTGCGGGTCGTCGAGTTCGTCGACGCGGTGCCGAAGTCGGCGGCGGGCAAGATCCTGCGCAAGGAGCTGCGCGCCCGCTGAGCCGCCGCGATGCTGTGAGCGGGATTCTGGCCCCGGCCGACGGCGTGTCGAGGGCGTGTCTCCCGCTCACAGCACGGGGCGGCGGTCCGGTAGGTTGGGCGGCGATGTCCGACGCCACCTCAGCTCCGTCCACGAGCCCCGTCCCCGCCGTCCCGACGCCGGGCGGCGACGCCCCCCGCAAGACGCGCGTCGCCGTGCTGTTCGGCGGCCGTTCGGGCGAGCACGCCATCTCCGCGTCGACCGCGAGCGGCGTGCTGCGCGCGATCGACCGCGACCGGTACGACGTCGTGCCCGTGGGCATCACGCGCGAGGGCCGCTGGGTCATCGCCGCCGACGACCCGGAGCGCTGGCAGATCGCCGACGGCCGCCTCCCCGAGGTCACCGCCGAGTCCGGCGCCGAGGTGGTGCTGTCCCTCACCCAGGGCGAGCGCACGCTGCGCGTCCTGGAGCCCGGCCAGGTGCCGGCGCTGCTCGGCGAGGTCGACGTCGTCTTCCCGCTGCTGCACGGCCCGTTCGGCGAGGACGGCACGGTGCAGGGCCTGCTGGAGCTGTCGGACGTGCACTACGTCGGTGCGGGCGTGCTCGCCTCGGCCGTCGGCATGGACAAGCACTTCATGAAGCTCGTGCTGGCGGGCCAGGGGCTCGCCGTCGGGCCGTACGTCGTCATCCGGCCCCGGGACTGGGAGCAGGATCCCGCGGCGTGCACCGCCGCCGTCGAGCCGCTGGGGCTGCCGCTGTTCGTCAAGCCGGCGCGCGCCGGGTCGTCGCTCGGCATCACCCGCGTGGACGACCTGGCCGACCTGCCCGCCGCGGTCGAGGCCGCGCGCGTGCACGACCCGAAGGTGATCGTGGAGGCCGGCATCGACGGCCGCGAGATCGAGTGCGCCGTGCTCGGCGGCCGCGCCGGCGCCCCGACGCGTGCGTCGCTGCCGGGTGAGATCGTCGTCGACCACGACAGCCACGCGTTCTACGACTTCGAGGCCAAGTACCTCGACGAGGCGCACGTCGACCTGCGCTGCCCCGCGGAGCTGCCCCCGCACGTGCTCGAGGAGGTCCGCGAGGTCGCCGTGCGCACCTTCGAGGCCGTGGAGGCCGAGGGGCTCTCGCGCGTGGACGTCTTCGTCACGCCCGACGAGCGGGTCGTGGTCAACGAGATCAACACGATGCCCGGGTTCACGCCGTTCTCGATGTACCCGCGCATGTGGGAGGCCTCCGGGATGAGCTACCCCGAGCTGGTGGACGAGCTCATCCAGCTCGCCCTCGAGCGACCCACCGGGCTGCGCTGACCCCTCCCCGCCGGTCGCGTCACGGGACGACGAGGTCGCCCAGCGGCCCGGGCGCGTGCGCGACCTCCCACAGGAAGCCGTCCGGGTCGGTGAAGTAGCCCGAGTACCCGCCCCACTCCCGGTGCAGGCCGTCGCGCACGGACGTCGCGCCGGCCCGGCGTGCGTCCGCCAGCACGGCGTCCACGGCCGCGGGCGCGCCCACGTTGTGCGCGAGCGTGAGCGGCGCGGTGCCGCCCCGCACGACCGGCCCGATCTCCTCGACGGCGTGCGCCTCGTCCCACAGCGACAGAACGAGGTGCTGACCCACCTGGAACATGAGCACCTCGCCGGGCGCCTCGAGGAGCGGCTCCCAGCCCAGCCCGTCCACGTAGAAGCGGCGGGTGGCGGCGAGATCGGCGACGACGAGGGTGACGAGGCTCACGCGCTGGTCCATGCCGCCCACCGTGGCACGAGGGACCGACAGTCGCGACGGCGCGGGCGGGTCGGCCGCGGACTCAGCTGCACTCCGCGGTCGCGGGGACGTTGCTCACGGCCTGCGCGAGGTCGCCGACGAACGCCGTGGAGTGGTCCGCCGTGACGGACGGGGGCACCACGACCTCGACGGCGGGCTGGCGCCCGTAGGTGGTGAACCGCCACGTGCCGTCCTCGCCGGCCTCGACGATCCAGTCGACCGCGCCCGCGGCGGACTCGACGCGCTGGCAGTCGGCCGACGGGCCGGGCGCCTCCACGCCGCAGTGCAGCGTGACGGCCGCGCCCGGGTCGCCCCATGCCGTGGTGGCCTGGGCGTTGGTGTCCCGCTGCGGCAGGTCGCCCGCGAGCGTGTCCGGGAGGGCGAGCATCACCGGTGCGCACGCCGGGTCGGCGGCGTCCGGCGCCGGGGGGTTGGTGCCGATGGTGGGCGCGCAGGCCGCGAGCGGGACGACGAGGGCCGCGCCCAGCGCGACGGCACGGGCGGCAGGGCTGCGGACGACGCTGATCAGCGGGGAACGGCGGGGCACGACGCCCACGCTACCGGGCGGCCAGGGGCCGGCGACCGCCTACAGTCGTGCCGTGACCGACGCCACCCACCCCCTCGTGCGCGACCTGTCCGAGGAGGAGCTCCTCGCCCGGATCTTCCCCCTGCTGCCGGCCGCCGACGGCACCCTCCTGGGCCCCGGGGACGACGCCGCGGTGGTCGCGGCCCCCGACGCCCGGTTCGTCGTCACGACCGACGTGCTCGTCGAGGACCGGCACTTCCGCCGCCGCTGGTCGACGGGGTACGACGTGGGCTTCCGGGCGGCGACGGCCAACCTGGCCGACGTCGCGGCGATGGGCGCGCGGCCGACGTCCCTCGTGGTCTCGCTGGTGGTGCCCGGCGACCTGCCGGTGGGCTGGGTGACCGGGCTCGCGCGCGGCCTGGCGGACGTCGCGACGCCGGCAGGGGCGGGCGTCGTCGGCGGGGACCTGTCGGGGGGCGACGCCGTCGTCGTCGCGGTCACCGCGCACGGGGACCTGCAGGGGCTCGCCCCGGTGACCCGTGCCGGGGCGCGGCCGGGCGACGTCCTCGCGTACGCGGGGAACCGCGGCCTGTCCGCCGCGGGCCTGGCGCTGCTCGACGCGGGCGCCGCCGACCCGGCGACCGGCGCACCGGGCAGGGCGGGAGCAGCGGGAGCGGTGGGGGAGCTCGCCCCGTGCGTGGCGGGCTACCTGCGCCCCGAGGCGCCGCTCGCCGCGGGGCCGCGTGCGGCGGCCGCGGGCGCCACCGCGATGCTCGACGTGTCCGACGGGCTGCTGCGCGACGCCGGGCGGCTCGCCCGAGCCGGCGGGGTGGGCGTCGACCTGGAGACCGCCGCCCTCGAGGACGACGTGGCGCGGCTGGTGCCCGCGGCACGGGCGCTCGGCCTGAACGACGGCGCGGACCGGAGCGCGGCGCTCGGCTGGGTGCTGTCCGGGGGAGAGGACCACGGCCTGCTCGCCGCGTTCGCGCCGGACGTCGCGCTGCCTGAGGGGTTCCGGCGGATCGGGCGGGTGATCGACGCCTCGGAGCCCGGCGTCACCGTGGACGGCGACGAGCCCACGACCGGCGCGGGCTGGGACCACTTCGCGGGCTGAGCTGGAGGCCGGGTGGTCGGGGAGGACCGGAGCGGGTCAGCCGCGGCGGTAGCGGACCTCGGTGACCGGGGTGTCGCCGATGTCGTCCATGCGCTCCACGCCGTCGGGCTGGAAGCCGTGGCGGCGGTAGAAGTGCCGGGCGCGGTCGTTCTGGGTCAGCACCCACAGCGACATCGGCACGCCGTCCGGCACGTCGGCCAGGACGGTGCGCATGAGGTCGCGGGCCACGCCGCGCCCCCACGACTCCGGGTCGAGGTAGATCGCGTAGAGCTCGAGGTCGCCGTCCTCGGCGTCCTCGTCGCGGGAGGGGCCGTAGGACGCGAAGCCGAGGAGCCGGCCGTCGCCCTCGGCGACGAGCGTCGTGCGGGTGCCCTCGTCGAGGATGCGCTGCCACTGCGCGGCGCGGTCGGCGACGTCGAGGGAGTCGAGGTACTCGGCCGGCAGCACGCTGGCGTAGGCGCCCTTCCAGGACGTGACGTGCACCTGGGCGATGCGCCCGGCGTCCGTCGTGTCGGCGGGGCGGATCTCCACGTCGCTGTCGGTCTGCACGATCATCTGCCCAGGGTGCCACGACGGCACCGCCCTGGCCAAGGTGGTTTGGTGAATCCTTCACGAATTCTTTGCCGGTCGCGGCGGGCAACGGAGAGCCCGTGACCTGGGCGGGGGCGACAAGACGCCCGTCGGGAAGAATCCCGACGGGCGTCTCGCGAAAAGCGTCGACGACCGGGCGCGTGCCCGGCGCGCAGGCTCAGGCCTGGCGCGTCACCTTGCCCGCCTTGAGGCAGGAGGTGCAGACGTTGACTCGCTTGGGGGTACCCGCGACCACGGCACGGACGCGCTGGATGTTCGGGTTCCAGCGGCGCTTCGTGCGGATGTGGGAGTGCGAGATGCTGTGCCCGAAGCCCGGGCCCTTGCCGCAGACGTCGCAGTTGGCAGCCACGGTCTCTCCTGAATCGTCGTGACACGTCCCGCGCCAGGGCAGCAGGACGTGAAAGTGAGTGGTCTGGGGGAGCCCGGAACCGCCCGGGCAACCACACGAGGATAGCCGATGCTGAGGGTGCCCCTCAACGTGGGGTGCCTCACCGCTACGGTGGGCCGCGGACACCGCCCGGCCAGGGGAGCATGGCGGGGTGCTCGAGAGCCAGCGGGAGGCGACGTGACGGACCCGGACCTGCGGGACGCGGCCGTCGTGCGGCTGTGGGTCCGGACGGCCGTGGAGGCGCTCGGCGGCGCGCGCACGGCGCTCGACGGCGTGAACGTCTTCCCGGTCGCGGACGGCGACACCGGGACCAACCTGTACCTCACGCTGCGCGAGGGCGCGCACACCGTGCAGGAGGAGCCGGGCGGCGCGGGCGGTGCGCGGCTCCTGCGCGTGCTGGCGCGCGGCGCCCTCCTCGGCGCACGCGGCAACTCGGGAGTGATCCTCAGCGAGTGGCTGCGCGGCCTGGCCGCCGCGGCGACCCGCGGCGAGCCGGTCGAGCGGGCGCTGGGCACGGCTGCGCGGACCGCCCGGCTCGCCGTCGCCCGTCCGGCGCCGGGCACGATCCTCACTGCCGCGGAGGCCGCCGCGGTGGCGGCGCGCGCGGCGGCCCCGGACGGCCGGCCCGGAGCCGTCGTGACCGGGAGCGACCTGCACCGCCGCCAGGAGGTGCTCGACGCCGCCCGGGCCGGTGCGCGCGAGGCCCTGCTCACCAGCGCCGGCTCGCTCGCTGCCCTGCGGGACGCGGGCGTGCTCGACGCCGGGGCCGGCGGCCTCCTGCTCGTGCTCGGCGCGCTCGCCGAGGCGCACCGGGCCGTGTCGGAGGCGCCCGGCACGATGGCGCCCGTGACCGGCACCGTGACCCTCGACGTCGAGCTGCGCCAGGGCGAGCCGCGGCACGGCGACGCGGAGTCGCTGGGCCCCGCCGCCGACGCGCCCGCGCACGACGACGCGCTCGAGCTGATGTTCGTGCTGCACCGCCCCGCCGCCGCGGCGGACTTCGGCCCCGGGGCCGTCGCGGACGCCCTGCGCCGTGACCTGGACGCGGTCGGCGAGTCGGTCGTCGTGGTGGGCGGCGCGGACGAGCCCGACGAGCCGGACGACCTCGACGTCCCGGACGAGCCGGCGGTCCCCGGCGACGAGTCGCTCTGGCAGGCGCACGTGCACACGACCGACCTCGCGGGCGGGCTCGACGTCGCCCGGCGCTGGGCCGCAGACGGCGCCGTCTCGCGCGTGCACGTGCGGCACCTCGCGGTGCTCGGCGAGCACGGGGCCGGGTCGGGCGTCGCTCCCGACGCGCCGTGGGGCGCCGTGGTCGCGACGAGCGCCCCCGCGCTCGCCGGCGAGCTGGCCCGCGGCGGGGCCGTCGTCCTGCTCGACCTGGACCTGCCCGTGACCCCCGACGACCTCGCCCAGGCCGCGCTCGGCGTGCCCGCCGAGCGTGTGCTCGTCCTGCCCGGCCCGGTGCCCGGCGGTGCCGGCGCGCTGGATCGGGCGCTCGCGGCGCACCGCGACCCCGGCGCGGCCGAGCCCGCCGTCGTCCTGCTGGACGCGCCCGACGACGCGAGCGTCGTGACCGCGGTCGCCGCGCTCGCGGAGGTCGGTCAGGACGAGGACGGCGACGGCGGTGGCGACATGGACGGCGACGGCGGGGTTCCCGCGGCCGTGCGCGCGGCGCTCGCGCGCCTCACGACGTGGGCCGGCGACGGTGCGGCGGCGGCACGCGCGCTCGGTGACCTCCTGGCGGCGGCGCCCGACGCGGAGCTCGTGACGGTCCTGGCGGACGCGGCCGCGCCGCCCGGGGCGCTGGACGACGTCGTGCGGGCCGCGGCCGCCGGCGCGCCGGACGCCGAGGTGGTCGTGCTCGCGACCGGCCGCCCCGGCGCGGGCGTAACGATCGGGGTCGAGACGGTCGGGGTCGAGTCGATCGGGACCGAGTCGTGACCGGGCGCGAGGGCGAGGCCCTGACGAAGGTGCTCGGGGCGCGCAGCGCGGCGCCGCTGGAGAAGCTCGGGCTGGTCACGACGGGGGACCTGCTGCGGCACTACCCCCGCCGCTACGGGGACCCGGGGACGCTGACGGACATGGACCGGCTCGCGCTGGGCGAGCACGTCACGGTGATGGCCCGCGTCGCGCACGCAACGGTGCGGACGATGCGCTCGCGGGCGGGCGCGATGCTGCAGGCGGTCGTGACGGACGGGCGGCACGAGCTCGCCCTGACGTTCTTCGCCAAGCGCGCGGGGGCGCTGCGGCCGCACGAGGACAAGCTGCGGCCGGGCCGGGTCGGCCTGTTCACCGGGGTGGTCAGCGAGTACCGCGGCACCCGGCAGCTCACGCACCCGGACTACGTGCTGGTCGGCGTGGACGCGGACGACGCCGAGGCCGCCATGTTCGAGGCGAGCCGCCCCATCCCGATCTACCCGGCGTCGTCGTCGGTGCCGAGCTGGCGCATCCAGCGCGCCGTGCGCACGGTGCTGGACCCCCTCACCGAGGCCGACGTCGAGGACCCGGTCCCCGCCGACGTCCGGGAGCGCGCCGGGCTGCCGGGGCGGCTCGAGGCGCTGCGCGCGATCCACGTGCCGGACGACCAGCGCGCGTGGCAGCGGGCACGGCACCGGTTCCGCTTCGAGGAGGCGTTCGTGCTGCAGGCGGCGCTCGCGCAGCGCCGCGCGCACGCCGCGGAGCAGGAGGCCACCGCGCGGCCGCTGGCCGGGCCGGGCGCCGCGAGCCTGCTGGCCGACTTCGACGCGGCCCTGCCGTTCACGCTCACCGACGGGCAGCGCTCCGTCGGCGAGGACCTGGAGCGCGAGCTCGCCCAGGCGCGGCCGATGCAGCGGCTGCTGCAGGGCGAGGTGGGCTCCGGCAAGACGGTCGTGGCGCTGCGCGCGATGCTGCAGGTGGTCGACGCCGGCGGGCAGGCCGCGCTCCTCGCACCCACGGAGGTGCTCGCCGCGCAGCACGCCCGCACCCTGCGCCAGCTGCTGGGGCCGCTCGCCGAAGGTGGCCTGCTCGGCGGCGCCGCGCACGGCACCCGCGTGGCCCTGCTCACCGGCTCGCTCGGCGCCGCCGCGCGCAAGGAGGCGCTGCTGCAGGCGGCGAGCGGCGAGGCGGGGATCGTCGTGGGCACGCACGCCCTGCTCGGCGACCAGGTGCAGTTCGCCGACCTCGGGCTGGTCGTCGTGGACGAGCAGCACCGGTTCGGCGTCGAGCAGCGCGACGCCCTGCGCGCCAAGGGGCGCGTGGCGCCGCACGTGCTCGTCATGACCGCCACGCCCATCCCGCGCACCGTCGCGATGACAGTGTTCGGCGACCTCGAGACGTCCTCGCTCACCGAGGTGCCCGCCGGGCGCGCCGGGATCACGTCGCACGTGGTGCCCGCCGGCAACCCGCGCTGGATGGAGCGCACCTGGGCGCGCGTGCGCGAGGAGGTCGACAAGGGGCACCGGGCGTACGTCGTGTGCCCGCGGATCCACCCGGACGCGGACCTGCCGTCCGGCGGCGGAGCAGCCGCCAAGGACTTCGACGACGTCCCCGACCTCCTGGAGCTGATGGACGCCGAGGGCGCGGACGACCGACCGCCGCTGCGCGCCGTGCTCGAGGTGGCCGACATGCTCCGGGAGACGCCCGCGCTCGCCGGGCTGGACGTCGGGGTGCTGCACGGGCAGATGGCGGCCGCGGACAAGGAGTCCGCGATGGCCCGGTTCGCGTCCGGCGAGCTGCAGGTGCTGGTCTCCACGACGGTGATCGAGGTGGGCGTCGACGTCCCCGACGCGACCGTGATGGTGGTGTTCGACGCCGACCGGTTCGGCCTGTCCCAGCTGCACCAGCTGCGCGGGCGCGTGGGGCGCGGCGCCGCGGCCGGCCTGTGCCTCCTCGTGTCGACGGCGCAGCCGGGCACGCCCGCCGCGGCGCGCGTGGAGGCGCTCGCGGAGACCACGGACGGGTTCCGGCTCGCGACCCTCGACCTGGAGCTGCGCGCCGAGGGGGACGTGCTCGGCGCCGCCCAGTCCGGGCGGTCCAGCTCCCTGCGGCTCCTGCGCGTGGTGCAGGACGCCGACCTCATCGCCGACGCCCGCCGCGAGGCGTCCGCGGTGGTCGGCGCCGACCTGGAGCTCGTCGACCACCCGGAGCTGCGCGCCGCGATCGCCGCCCAGCTGGACGACGAGCAGGAGGAGTTCCTCGAGCGGGCGTGACCCGTCGACTGGTTAGGCTCACCGCCATGACGAGGATCGTGGCCGGCCGGTTCGGCGGGCGCTCGCTGCAGGTGCCGCCGAAGGGCACGCGACCCACCAGCGACCGGGTCCGCGAGGCGATCTTCTCCCGGCTGGACCACCTCGACGTGCTCGACGGCGCGCGGGTGCTGGACCTGTTCGCGGGCTCCGGCGCGCTCGGCCTGGAGGCCGCCAGCCGGGGTGCCGCCGAGGTGGTGCTGGTCGACGCGAACCGGCGCGCGGCGGACGTCGCCCGCCGCAACGTCGCGACCCTGGGCCTGCAGCGCGAGGTGCGGGTCGTCGCCGACGCCGCCGAGCGGTTCGCGGCGGGCGCCGCGCCCGCCGAGGGCTCGACGGGCGGCTCGGCGGGTCGCGGGTTCGACGTCGTCTTCCTCGACCCGCCCTACGACCTGGCCGAGGACGCGCTCGCGACCGTGCTCGCGCACCTCGCCGCGCCCGGCGTGCTCGCCGCGGGTGCCGTCGTCGTGGTCGAGCGCTCGGCGCGCAGCCCCGAGCCCGCCTGGCCCGCCGGCCTGGCGGCGTTCGCGCGCAAGGACTACGGCGAGACGGCGGTGCACTACGCCGAGCCCGACGCCGCGACAGAGCCCGACGCCGCGACAGAGCCCGACGTCGCGACCGAGCCTGACGTCGCGACCGAGGGCGGCGGCGGCTCAGCCGGCTGACCGCGGCGGGGCGTACCGCTCGGCGCCCTCGAGCGTCGCTACGGGGACGGCGGCCAGCGCGTCCGGGTCCGCGGGGTCGACCAGCGGGACGCGGTCGGCGGACGCGGCGCCGAGCAGCCGCCGGGTGGCGTCGTCGTCGACCAGCGAGCCCTCGCACGCGACGAGGTGCTCGGCGAGGAACCGGCGGACCGGGTCGCCGGGCACCGAGTCGCCGGGCACCGAGTCGCCGGGCACCGAGTCGCCGGGCACCGGGTCGCCGCCCCGGACCTCACCCACGTCCAGCGCGACGAGCAGCATCGCCGGGACGCGCGGAGAGCCCGGCCCGCCCATGCCGGGCTGGAAGTAGGGGAGCGCCAGGGCCCGCGCGCCGTGCCGCGCGTAGAAGCGCAGGCGGGCCGCAGGGTCCCCGTGCTGGGCGTGCGCGGGGTGGTGGGCGGGGTGCTCGACCTCCGCCAGCACCAGCGCCGGCGAGCGCTCCGCCCGCCAGGCCGCGACGGACCGGTCCAGCAGCAGGCCGCCGACGCCGCCGCCGCGCCCGCCGGGGGCGATGGCGAGGTAGTCGACCAGCAGCACCCGGGTGGACGGCGACCACGACGCGACGATCCCGGCGGTCACGCGGCCGTCGCGCTCGACTCCGAGTGCGGTCTGCTCCCCGGCGCGACAGCCGGCGCGCAGGTCCTCCAGCGGCATCAGCTCGGCGGGCGGGAAGGACGGCTCGAGCACGTCGCGCCACAGCGACGCGAGCTGGGCGTCGGTGGTGAGGGGGACGACGGCGGGCGCCGGACCGGGGGCGGTGGCCATGCCCCCATGGTGTCCCCGAGGGGCGCCGGCGGCACCCCGCGACGGGCCCGGCCGGGCTCCCGGGGATCGCCCACCCCCTGTACTAGCGTGACGGCGTGAGCATCGCCGTCTGCCCCGGGTCGTTCGACCCGATCACCCTCGGCCACCTCGACATCGTCCGGCGCGCGCGCCGGATGTTCGACGAGGTCGTGGTGGGGGTGGCGCGCAACGCGTCCAAGAACGCGCTGCTGGCCCCGGAGCAGCGGGTGGAGCTCGCCCGGGCGGCGCTCGCCGCCGACCCGGAGACCGCCGACGTGCGGGTCGAGGTCGTGCCGGGCCTGCTGGTCGACTTCTGCCACGAGGTCGGCGCGGTCGCCGTGGTCAAGGGGCTGCGCGGCGGCGCGGACTTCGACGCCGAGCTGCCGATGGCCCTGATGAACCGGCACCTGACGGGCGTGGAGACGGTCTTCGTGCCCGGGGAGCAGCGCTACGCGCACGTCGCGTCGTCGCTGGTCAAGGACGTGGCACGGTACGGCGGGCCGATCGAGGACCTCGTGCCGCCCGGCGTCGCCGCGGCGGTGCGGGAGGCACTGGAGCGAGGGAGCAAGGGATGAGCGAGACGACCGAGACCCCGGCCGTGCGGGGCCACGACGACCAGGAGAACCCCGCGGGCGGCCTCCTGGACATCCTCGAGGACCTGGCGGCGCTGGTTGAGAACGCGCGGTCGGTCCCGCTGTCGGCCAACGTGAAGGTGGATCGCGACCAGGCCCTCGCGCTGGTCGACGAGCTGCGGGACGCGCTGCCCACGCAGGTGGCGCGCGCCGACGAAGTGCTCGCCTCCGCGCGGGACACGCTGGACGACGCGCACCGGCAGGCGGAGGAGATCGTGGCGTCGGCCCGCGCCCGCGCCATCGAGCTGGTGCAGAAGGAGCAGGTCGTGGTGCAGGCGCAGTCCCGTGCCGCGGAGATCGTGGCCGAGGCGGAGCGCCGGGCGGCGGCCCTGCGCACGGACGCGGACGCGTACTGCGACGGCCGCCTCGCCGACTTCCAGCAGGACCTGGACGCCCTGACGAACCAGGTGCGTGCCGGCCGCGAGAAGCTGGCCGACCGCCTGGAGCAGGGGGCGCCGCGCGTGCGGTGGGACGCCGTCGCCGACCCGCGGTGGCCGCAGGGCGCGCAGTCCTGATCTCGCGCCCCCGACCCGCGCATGAGAGACGGGTCACGTCCGGGCGTGCTGCCACCTGCGGCGGGGATGGCCTAGACTAGGTCGCTGGCCCGAGTCGGGCCGACCCCCTTTCCTGCCCGTCAGTCCCTGGAGCCTGCCATCGCCACCGCGAAGCCCTCGCCGCTCGTGCTCGACACGCACGAGCTGTCTCGGCGACCCGGCACGATGGAGGAGGTCGCCCGCGTGGTGTCCGCCCCCGCGGACATGGGGACCGCCGTCATCGGCGTGCCCGAGGGCGACGACCTGACCCTGGGCCTGCGGCTCGAGTCGGTCCTGGAGGGGGTGCTGGTGTCCGGCGTCGTGCGCGGCACGGCGGTGGGGGAGTGCGTGCGCTGCCTCGACCCGGTCTCCCAGCAGGTGACGGTGCGCGTGCAGGAGCTCTTCGCCTACCCCGAGAGGGCGCAGGCGGCGGAGGACGCGGGCGACGACGAGGCCGAGGACGAGGCGGTGCTGGTCGACGACCTGGCCGACATCGAGCCGGCGGTTCGGGATTCGCTCGTGACTGCACTACCATTTCAACCGCTGTGCCGTCAGGACTGCCCTGGCCTGTGCTCCGTCTGCGGGGCGCGGCTGGCCGACGATCCTGACCACCATCACGATCTGGTCGACCCTCGCTGGTCGGCACTGCAGACCATGCTCGACGATCCGAGCGTGTCCGACGAGACGAAAGAGAGCTAGCCGTGGCTGTTCCGAAGCGCAAGATGTCGCGCAGCAACACCCGGGCGCGTCGCTCGCAGTGGAAGACCACCGCGGCCGTCCTCACCACGTGCCCGAGCTGCAAGGGGCAGAAGCTGTCCCACGCCGCGTGCCCCACCTGCGGCGCCTACAAGGGCCGTCAGTACGCCGAGGCGCTGCGCACCGAGCACGCGGGCTGACATGCCTGCACGCGGCACCCGGCAGCAGCCGGAGCCGACCGCTCTTCTCGAGAAGCTCGGGATCCACCTGGATCCCGAGCTTCTCGTGCTTGCCCTGACGCACCGCTCGTTCGCGCACGAGGCCGGGGGCATCCCGACCAACGAGCGGCTCGAGTTCCTGGGCGACACCGTGCTCGGCCTGGTGGTCACGGAGGCGCTCTACCGGCGTCACCCGGACCAGTCCGAGGGCGAGCTGGCGAAGATGCGCGCGGCGACCGTGTCCCAGCGCGCGCTCGCGGCGATCGCCCGCCGCCTCGACCTCGGCGCCTTCGTGCTGCTGGGCAAGGGCGAGATCCGCACGCGCGGCTTCGACAAGGACTCGATCCTGTCGGACACCGTGGAGGCGCTGATCGGCGCGGCCTACCTGTCGCACGGGCTGGAGCCGGCGCGCGCGCTGGTGCACCGCCTCGTGGACACCACCCTCGACGCCGCCGCGGACCTCGGTGCTGGCCTCGACTGGAAGACGTCGCTGCAGGAGGCGGCCGCCGAGCGCGGGTTCGGCGCCCCCGTCTACGACGTGACGGGCGAGGGCCCCGAGCACGCGCGCGTCTTCCACGCGCAGGTGGCCGCCGGGCCGGTGCTGGGCCTCGGCACCGGGACGGCCAAGAAGCACGCCGAGCAGGCGGCCGCCGAGGAGGCGTACCACGCCCTCCAGGAGCTGCCGGTGCCCGGCGCGGCGCCCGACTCCGCCGGTGCCTGAGCTCCCCGAGGTCGAGACCGTCCGCGACGGCCTCGACCGCCTCGTGGTGGGCGCCGTCGTGCGCGACGTCGAGGTGTTCCGCGACTACTCGGTGCGCCGCCAGGACGGCGGCCCCGCCGGGTTCGTGGACCAGCTGCGCGGCCGGCGCCTGGACGCCGCCGTGCGGCGCGGCAAGTTCCTCTGGCTGCCCCTGGGCGCGCCCGCCGGGGCCGGTGCGGCGTCCGGCGACGGCGCCGCCCTCCTCGCCCACCTCGGGATGTCCGGCCAGCTGCTGGTGCGCGACCCGGGCGTGGCGGGGGACTGGGCGCACCCGCACCTGCGTGTCCGCCTGCACCTGCGCGGCGCTCCGTCGGGTGCCGAGTACCTCGACTTCGTCGACCAGCGCACGTTCGGCCACCTGTCCGTCGTCGACCTGGAGCCGACTCCCGACGGCGCGGCCGGCGGGCTGGGCAGCGACCTGCCGGCCGTGCCGGAGCCCGTGGCGCACATCGGCCGCGACCCGCTGGACCCGGCGTTCGACGCCGACGCGGTGGTCGCCGCGGTGCGTCGCCGCCGCACCGGGATCAAGCGCGCGCTGCTCGACCAGGGCCTGCTGTCCGGGGTCGGGAACATCTACGCCGACGAGGCGCTGTGGCGGGCCCGCCTGCACTTCGCGCGCGCGACCGACCGGCTGCGGCCGGTGGAGGTGCGCCGCGCCCTGGACGCCGCCACCGAGGTGATGACGGAGTCCCTGGCCCAGGGCGGCACCAGCTTCGACGCGCTGTACGTCAACGTCAACGGCGAGTCCGGCTACTTCGCGCGCGGCCTCGCCGCCTACGGGCGCGAGGGCGAGCCGTGCCCGCGCTGCGGCACGCCGATCCGGCGCGACGCGTTCATGAACCGCTCGTCGTACACCTGCCCGGTCTGCCAGCCGCGGCCCCGCGCCGGCCGCTGGTAGCGGGCCCGCCCGCCCGGCCCCGCCGGTCCGCCGCGCCTCGTCCGCACTCGCGGCAGGTCCAGGGGTGCGCGAGACGGACGACGAGGGCGCGGTGGAGGTCGGCCCGGTCCCACAGCGGCCTGATGGTGGCGGCGTTGCGGTAGTGGACGGCCGCGACCCGGGAGACGCGTCGGTAGCCCGCTGAGCATGATCGGCGCCAGACAGCTCGACGTCTCCGGCAGGTCGTGGGCGACCAGGTAGAGGCCGGGCCCGAGCGCGGCCAGCCCGATCAGGACGGCGTCGATGCCCCGGTCCATCCGGGGGTGGTCGAGCAGGCTGTCGCTGACGAAGGCCCTCGGCGTCGTGGCCCGATCGGCCGGACGGTTCTCCTCACGGGTGTCCTCTCCGCCGTCCGCCCTCAGCGCGCCACGACGTTGCGCAGGCCCGCCGCGCCGTCGGCCAGCCAGGCCTCCAGCTGCGCGGTGACGAACGCGGCGGCGTCCTGAGGGCGCCCGCCCGCGACGTGCGGGGTGAGGATCAGGTGCGGCGCGTCCCACAGCGGCGAGGACTCCGGCAGCGGCTCGGTGCCGGTGACGTCGAGGGCCGCCCCGGCGAGGGTGCCGGCGCGCAGCGCGGCGACCAGCGCGTCCTCGTCCACCGTGGCACCGCGGCCGGCGTTGACGAACCGCGCGTGCGCGGGCAGCAGGCCGAGCACCCGCGCGTCGAGCGCGTGGTGGGTGTCGTCGGTGGCCGGCAGCAGGGAGATCAGCACGTCCGTGGTGGGCGCCACCTCGTCGATCGACCCGACGACGGGGAAGCCGTAGCGCTCGCCCGGGCTCGTCGCGACGCCCGTGACCTGGGCGCCGAGCGCGGCGAGCAGCGGCGCGAGCACGGCGGCGATGGAGCCGAAGCCCCACACGGTCACGCGGGCGCCGCGCAGCGTGAACAGCGCCTCGTCGCGGGCCTGCTCGCGGCCGAGGTCGCGGTCCCAGACGTGCTCGCGCTGCGCCGCGAGCGTGCGGTCGAGCCGGCGCACCGACGCGAGGACGAGCGCCAGGGTGTGCTCGGCGACGGTCGTGTCGTGCAGGGAACGGCCCGAGGCGATCACCACGTCCGGTGCGAACCCGGCGGCGAGCGCCTGGTCGGGGCCGGCGTTGAGGGTCTGCACCCAGCGCAGCCGCGTCATCCGGCGCGCGGCGTCCTCCATGACGCGCTGGGGGCTGGACCACGTGACCAGCGCGTCGGCGTCGGCGTGCTCCTCGGGCACCGGGTCGCGCATGACGTAGTGCGCCACCTCGACGCCCGGGACGTCGATCGTCAGGTCGAAGGGGACGTTGCCGGGCACCAGGATCTTCACGCCTCGGGACGCTATCAGCCCGGCCGCGGGGTGGTTCCGTCCCGTTCGCCGTGCGGCCTGTGACCTGCCCTCTTATCGTTCGAGAGGTCCGGCGTCCGCCGGGAGGCACGGGTGTCGGGAGGTCGGCATGACGACGTCAGGGACGGGGACGGCACCGCCGACCCGCGAGCAGGTGCGGCAGGCGATGACCGCGCGCACGCCACGGAACTACATCACGTGGCTCACGCTCGCCTTCATGATCACGTCGTCGGTGGCGAGCCTGCGGGCGGCGCCGACGATGGCGGTCTACGGGCTCGCCGCGGTGTTCCTGTACGTGGTGCCGGCGATCGTGTTCCTGCTGCCGACGTCGCTGGTCTCGGCGGAGCTCGCGTCCGGCTGGTCGGGCGGCGTCTACCGCTGGGTGGCGGAGGGGCTCTCCAAGCCGCTCGGCTTCCTCGCGGTGTGGTGCCAGTTCGCGATGACGATCTTCTACTACCCGAGCCTGCTGGGGTACGTGGCCAGCACGCTCGCGTACGTCATCAACCCGGCGCTGGCGTCCAACGGCGTGTACGTGGCGATCGTCATCATGGTCATCTACTGGGCCGGCGTGTGGGTGTCCTCGCAGGGCACGAAGACGGTCGCGGGCCTGTCCAGCGCGGGGCTGATCATCGGCACGCTCATCCCGGCCGCGATCCTCGTGGTCCTCGGCATGGTGTTCCTCGGGCAGGGCCACGCGTCGGCCGCGCCGATGGACTCCTCGCACCTGCTGCCGCAGTGGACCGGCATCGCGTCGCTGGTGCTCATCGTCAACAACTTCCTGTCGTACGCGGGCATGGAGATGAACTCCGTGCACGTGAACACGCTGCGCAAGCCCGGCAAGGAGTTCCCGCGGGCGATGTTCCTCGCGATCGGGCTGGTGCTGGTGATCTTCATCCTCCCGGCGGTGGCGATCAGCTGGGTGATCCCGGCCGACCAGCTCTCCCTCACGGCGGGCGTCATGCAGGCGTTCGACGCGTTCTTCGCCAACTTCGGCGTCTCGTGGCTGACGCCGATCCTCGGCCTCATGCTCATCGTGGCGTCGATCGGCGGCATGCTCACCTGGCTCGCGGGGCCGTCGAAGGGCCTGCTCACCGTCGCGCGCGAGGAGGGCTACATGCCCCCCTTCCTGCAGCGCCTCAACAAGCACGGCGTGCAGCAGAACATCCTCGTGGCGCAGGGCGTGTTCACCACGGTCATCGCGCTGCTCTACGCGTTCATCCCCGACGTCTCCAGCGCCTACTGGATCCTGTCGGTGATCACCACGCAGGTGTACCTGATCATGTACCTGCTGCTGTTCGTCGCCGCGATGCGGCTGAGGCGCACGGCGCCCGACCACCCCCGCGGCTACCGCGCCCCCGCCCTCGGCCTGCTGTGCGTGGTGGGCTTCGTCGCCTCGATCGCCGCGCTCGTGATCGGCTTCGTGCCGCCGGCGCAGTTCTCCAGCGGGTCCGTGGGGCTCTACATCCTCATCGTGGGCGGCGGGCTCGGCGTCATCGGGCTGCTGATCCCGTGGCTCTTCCTCAAGCTGCGCAAGCCGTCGTGGCGGCAGCCGTCGGCGGACGAGTCGGCGGGCCCGGCCACGACCGGGACGGAGGCGTGAGATGACCACGACGACGTCGCACGAGCCAGAGCGCGGGGCACAGGGGCGCAAGCGCTGGATCACGTACACCGCGGCCGCGGTGCTGCTGCTCCTGCTCGGCGCGGTGATGATGATCCAGTTCGCCGGCCACCAGGACCGGCAGGACCAGCGCGAGGCGGAGCAGAAGGCCGCGACGCTGCACGCCGCGTTCGCAGAGATCGGGATCACCGCCTTCTCCGAGGAGACCATCGCCCGCGTGCTGGGCGCCGACGGCGGGGGGTTCTGCACCGACCCGGCCGCACTGGTCGACGCCACCGCCAACCTCGGGTCCGCCAACGGCGCCGCGGGGCCGGGCATCCGCCCGTCCGTGCTGGACGAGCGGCGCCTGGCGGGCGACCGCCTCGTCATCGAGACCTACTGCCCGGACCAGCTCGACGAGTTCGACGCGTACGTCGACTCCCTCAACCTGGACACGACCACCACTCAGGAGGGCTCATGACCGCCGCCCCGGACGTCGAGGCGGTCCGCGCCGCGGTCGCGCCGCTGCTGCCCCGCGCGCTGGACGACCTGCGCACCCTCGTCGCCATCCCGTCCGTCGCGGACGAGCGCCTCTACCCGCGCGCCGAGTGCGAGCGCGCGGCGCAGTGGGTGGTCGACGCGTTCCGCGCCGAGGGCATCGACGACGCCCGCCGCGAGCGCACCCCCGACGGCTCGGACGTCGTCGTCGGGTACCGCCCCGGCCCGCCCGGCGCGCCGACCGTGCTGCTGTACGCCCACTACGACGTGCAGCCCCCGCTCGACGACGCCGCGTGGACCACGCCGCCGTTCGAGCTGACCGAGCGGGACGGCCGCTACTACGGGCGCGGCTCGGCCGACTGCAAGGGGAACGTCGTCACGCACCTCACCGCCCTGCGGGCGCTGCGCTCCCTCGTGGGCGACGACCTGCCGGTGGGCGTGCGCATCGTGATCGAGGGCTCGGAGGAGCAGGGCACCGGCGGCCTCGACCAGTGGGTCGAGGCCAACCCCGGGGCGCTCGCCGCCGACGCGATGCTGGTGCAGGACACCGGCAACGCCCGCCTCGGCCTCCCGACGCTCACCGTGTCGCTGCGCGGCGCCACCACCGTGGTGCTGCGGGTCGAGGCGCTCGAGGGCGAGATCCACTCCGGAATGTTCGGCGGCGCGGCCCCGGACGCGCTCGCTGCGCTGGTCGCGATCCTGGCGTCGCTGCGCGACGCGGAGGGCAACACCACCATCGACGGCGTGGACACGTCGGGCACCTGGCCGGGCGTCGGGTACGACGCCGACCAGTTCCGCGGCGACGCCGGCGCCCTGCCCGGCACGCGGCTGCTCGGCGACGGCGCCGTGGCCGACATGCTCTGGGCGCGCCCGGCGGTGACGATCCTCGGGATCGACGCGCCGTCGGTCGTGGGCTCCGCGGCCGCGATCCAGCCGCGTGCGGCCGCCCGCCTCAACCTGCGGGTGCCGCCCGGCGCGGACGCCCGCGAGCTGCAGGACAAGCTCGTGGCCCACCTCGAGGCGCACGCACCGTGGGGCGTGCGCGTCACCGTGGAGCGCGACGCCGTCGGGCAGCCGTTCGCCGCCCGCACCGACGGGCACGTCTTCGAGACCCTGTCCTCGGCGCTCGCGGACGCCTACGGCAAGGCCACCGTGACCGCCGGGCAGGGCGGGTCGATCCCGCTGTGCAACATCTTGGCGAGCCAGTACCCGGACGCGTCGATCGTGCTGCTCGGCGTCGAGGAGCCGGCCTGCCTCATCCACGCGCCGAACGAGAGCGTGCACCCGAGCGAGATCGAGAACCTGGCCGTGGGCGAGGCGCTGTTCCTCGCCCGGCTCGGCCAGGGCTGAGCGCCGTGCCAGCCGCCCGGTACGACGCGGTCGTGGTGGGCGGCGGGCACAACGGGCTCACCGCCGCCGCGTACCTCGCGCGGGCGGGGCGGGCCGTGCTCGTCCTGGAGCGGCTCGACCACTTCGGCGGGGCCGCGGTCTCCGCCCGGGTGTTCCCGGGCGTCGACGCACGGCTGTCGCGGTACTCCTACCTGGTGTCCCTGCTGCCGCGGCGGATCGTCCGGGAGCTGGCGCTGCCGCTGACCCTGCGCCGCCGGCGGTACTCCTCGTACACGCCGGTGGGCGACGCCGGTCTCCTCGTCGACACCGGCGACGACGCCGCCACCCGGGCGTCGTTCGCCGCCGTCGGCGCGCCCGTGACCGACCACGAAGCGTGGGGGCGCTGGTACGCCGCCACCGGCCGCCTCGCGCGGCGCCTGTTCCCCACGCTCACGGAGCCCCTCCCGTCGCGCGCCGAGGCCCGCGCCCTCGTCGACGACGACGCCACTTGGGACGCGCTCGTCGAGCGGCCACTGGGGGAGGCTCTGCGCGCGGGGTTCTCCTCCGACGTCGTGCGCGGCTTGGTCGCCACCGACGGGCTCATCGGCACGTTCGCCGACCTCGACGACCCGGCGCTGGTGCAGAACCGCTGCTACCTGTACCACGTGGTCGGCGGCGGCACGGGGGACTGGGACGTGCCGGTGGGCGGCATGGGCGCGGTGTCCGGGGCGCTGCGCGACGCGGCGCTCGCGGCCGGGGCCACGGTCGTGACGCGTGCCGACGTGACCGCCGTCGATCCGGGCGAGGGCGGCGACGCCCAGGTCTCCTGGACGGACGACGACGGTCGTGACCACGACGTCGCCGCGGGCGCGGTGCTGTGCGGCGCGGCGCCCGCCACCCTCGACCGCCTGCTCGCCGCGGCGGGGGCGGCGCCCTCCGGCCGTGCCGGGCCGCGGGCGCCCGAGGGTGCGCAGCTCAAGGTCAACATGCTGCTGCGCCGGCTGCCGCGCCTGCGGGACGGCGTCGACCCGGCCGCCGCGTTCAGCGGCACGTTCCACGTCAACGAGTCGTTCGCGCAGCTCCAGGACGCGCAGGCGCAGGCGGCGGCCGGACAGGTCCCCGCGGTGCCGCCGTGCGAGATCTACAGCCACTCGCTCACCGACCCGAGCATCCTCGGCTCGGAGCTGCGCGCGACCGGCGCTCACACGCTCACACTGTTCGGCCTGCACATGCCCGAGCGGCTGTTCCGCGGTGACGGCCCGACCGCGCACGACGCCGCCCGGGACCGGGCGCTCGCCGCCACGCTCGCGTCGCTCGACTCCGTGCTCGCCGAGCCGATCGAGGACGTGCTGCTGCGCGCCCCGGACGGCAGCCCGTGCCTGGAGGCGCGCACGCCCGTGGACCTGCAGCGCGACGTCGGGCTGCCCGGCGGCCACATCTTCCACCGCGACCTGTCGTGGCCCTGGGCCCCGGACAGCTCTGCCGGCGATGCCGACGGCACGCGGGACGACGACGCGGCCGGCCTCGACCGGCCCGGGTCGTGGGGCGTCGAGACCGTGCACCCGCGCGTGCTGCTGGCGGGTGCCGGCGCGCGGCGCGGTGGGGGAGTGAGCGGCGTCCCCGGCCGCGCCGCGGCGATGGCGGCGCTCGGCGGCTAGCCCTGCGGGGCCAGGGTGCGCAGGACGCAGAACTCGTTGCCCTCCGGGTCGCCCAGCACCTCCCAGCTCGCGTCGGGGTCCTGGCCCACGTCGACGCGGGTGGCGCCGAGCGCGAGCAGCCGCGCGACCTCGTCGTCGGTGCTCCTGTCGATCGGGCTGACGTCCAGGTGGAGACGGTTCTGCACGGTCTTGGCCTGCGGCACCCGCGCGAAGACCAGGGTGGGGGCCTCCTGGCGGTCGCGGACGCCCTCGACGGTCGGCTCCCACGAGCCGATCTCCACCTGGTCGTCGCGCCGCTCGAGGACGGAGAACCCCAGCACCTCGCACCAGAAGGCGGCGAGCCGCTCCGGGTCGTGGCAGTGCACGACCACCTCGGTGAGCCTGCTGGTCATGACCGCACCGCCTTCGGCGCGACGGCCTCCAGGTCGTCGACGCTCCCCGACATGATCGTGCGCACGTGCTCGGTGACGTGCTCGACGGGCCAGTTCCACCAGGCCAGTGCGAGGAGCCGGGCGATGTCCCGCGCGTCGAACCGGGTGCGGAGGACGTCGGCCGGGTTCCCGCCGACGATGCCGTAGTCGGGCACGTCGCGGGTGACCACCGAGCCGGCGCCGACGATCGCGCCGTGCCCGATGCGCACGCCCGGTAGCACCGTGGCGCCGTTGCCGAGCCAGACGTCGTGGCCGACCACCGTGTCGCCGCGGCCGGGGAGCCCGGTGAGGAGGTCGACGTGCTCCGCCCAGGACCCGCCGAGCGTGGGGAACGGGAACGTGGACGGGCCGTCCATCCGGTGGTTGGCGCCGTTCATGAGGAAGCGGACGCCCGTGCCGAGCGCGCAGTACCTGCCGATCCGGAGCTTCTCCGGGCCGTAGTGGTAGAGCACGTTGCGGGTCTCGAAGGCGGTCGCGTCGTCGGGGTCGTCGTAGTAGGAGTACTCCCCGACCTCGATCAGCGGGGACGTCACCAGGGGCTTGAGCTGGACCACCCTCGGCTGGCCGGGCATCGGGTGCAGGATCGTCGGATCAGCGGGAACGGGCATGCGTCGCGGTCTCCTCGTCGGTCGTGCTTCGCGTCCCGGCCCATCATGAGCCTCCCGGCCCGGCCGGTCATCCTGATTCGTGCGCTCAGCCGGGGGCCCCGACCGTCCGCTCCTGAGTGGCGGCCCACGCGTAGCCGGGGTCGTCGCGCAGCAGGTCGTGGTGCGGGCCCCGCGCGACGACGCGAGCGGGACCGCCGGCCGGGTCCGTGCCGAGCAGCAGCACCTCGTCGGCCGACGCCAGCGGCGTGAGCCGGTGCGACGCCACCACGACCGCCCGGCCGGTGGTGCGGGCGTGGGCCGCGAGGGTGCCCACCAGGGCGTCGGCGGTCGCGGCGTCGAGGTGCTCGGCGGGTTCGTCGACCAGCAGCACTCGGGCCGGCGCCAGCAGCGCGCGGGCCATCAGCAGGCGGCGGCGCTCGCCGCCGGAGACGTCCGCGCCGTCCGGGCCGAGCATCGCCTCGAGGCCGTCGGGCAGCCCCGCCAGCCAGGAGTCGAGGCCGACGGCGGCGAGCGCTCCGCGGGCGTCGCCCTCGGTGACGTCGGGGCGGGCCACGCGCAGGTTCTCCAGCACGGTGGTGCCGAAGAGGTGGCCGTCCTCGGCGACGAAGAGCGTGCCCCCGGCGGCGGTGCGCACGTGCCCCCCGCGCTCCGGGAGCAGCCCCGCGGCGGTGAGCAGCAGCGTCGTCTTGCCGACGCCGGACGGGCCGGCCAGGGCGACCACGGCGCCGGGTAGCAGCGTGAGGTCCACGCCCGCCACGACCGTGCGGTCGGCCCAGCCGGCGGCGACGCCGTCGAGCTCGAGCAGGTCGCCGCCCACGGGGGGCGGCTCGGGCGCGGGGCCGGCAGGGGCGGCGTCGGGGAGGAGGGCGACGAGCCGGCGAGCGGCCTCGCGGGAACGGCGCAGCTGGACGGCGGCGGCCGGGAGCGTGGACGTGGCCTCGAAGACGGCGAGCGGCGTGAGCACGACGACGGCCAGCTCGACGGGCGTCAGCGCGCCCGCCGCGACGGCCGGCACGCCGAGCAGCAGCGAGCACAGGACGGCGAGGGTCTGCGCGCCGGCGTCGATGGCGGCCGACGTGCCGGAGATGCGCGCGCCGTCGTGCGTGGAGCGCGTGAGGCGGGCGTCGGCGGCGCGCAGCCCCGCCAGCCGTTCGTCGAGGCGGCCCGCGACGCGCAGCTGCTGCCCGTCCTCGAGCAGCTCGAGGGCCCGGCCGGTGACCTCGGCGCGGGCGGCCGCCCCGCGGCGCTCGACGGACGCCGCGGCCCGCGACGCCAGCCACGGCGCGAGCACGCCCGTGAGCAGCAGGCAGCCGAGCAGCGTGAGGCCCGCGGCAGGGAGGAACGCGCCCACCAGGACCACCGAGCCGAGCCCGACCCCGACGGACACGCCGGCGGGGATCAGCGCGCGCACGACGACGTCTCCCACCGTGTCCACGTCGGCGCCCACCCGGGCCAGCAGGTCGCCCCGGCGCAGCGCGATCACGCGGGTCACGGGGCCGGCGGCGAGCGCGTCGTAGAGGTTGGCGCGCAGGGCGGCCATGCCGCGCAGCGCCACGTCGTGGGAGGCGAGGCGCTCCAGGTAGCGCAGCACGCCGCGCCCGGTGCCGAACGCGCGCACGGCGACGACGGCCACCGACAGCTGCAGCACCGGCGGCATCTGCGACGCCCGCGCGATGAGCCACGCCGCGGCGGCCGCCAGGCCGACGGAGAACCCGAGCGCGAGCGTGCCCAGCACCACCGCCCGCAGCACGCGGGACCAGCGCACCTCGAGCATCGGCAGCACCCGGCGCAGCGGGTCGGCAGTCTGCCCGGCGCGCGTCACGACGCCACCGCCTCGGCCGGGCCGACGGCGCGCGCGGCGACGTCCACCACCTGGTCGGCCAGGGCCAGCAGCGACGCGCGGTGGGCGACGACCACCACGGTGCGGCCGGCGTCGCGCCAGGCGCGCACGGTGTCGAGGACGACCTGCTCGCCGCGGGCGTCGAGGTGGGCGGTGGGCTCGTCGAGCAGCACCAGGGGCGGGGGAGCGGCGCCCTCCGGCGTGGCGCCGTCGAGCAGCGCCGACGTGAGCGCCACCCGCTGCCGCTGCCCGACGCTCAGCCCCGTGCCGCCCAGGCCGACGGGCGTGGCCCAGCCCTGCGGCAGCCCGGCGGCGACGGCGTCCAGCCCGGTGGTGCGCGCGGCCGCGGCCAGCGCGTCGTCGCCGATGTCGCGGCCATCCGTGACCGCGTCGCGCAGCGTCCCGGGGGCGAGGCTGGGACGCTGCGGCACCCAGGTGACCTGGGGCCACCAGGTGGCGGGGTCGACGTCGGCGAGGTCGACGGGGATCGGGTCGGCGGAGGCCGCGCCCGCGGGCTCGACCAGCACCCGCCCCGCGTCGGGCCGCAGCAGCCCGAGGAGCACGAGCGCCGTGGTCGACTTGCCCGCCCCGCTGGGGCCGCGCAGCGCGACCACGCGGCCGCCGCCGGGGTGGCCCGTGCCGAGCGGCACCCGGGCGGTGAGCCCGGCCGGCGCGGACAGGCCGCGGTCCCCGGCGCGGACGCCCACGCCGTCGAGCACGAGGGTCGCGCCGGCGAGGGCCGGCGCGGCCACGGTGCCGGCGTCCGGCAGCGGCTGCTCGAGGACGGCGAAGGCACGGTCGGCGGCCGCGAGGCCGTCGGTGGACGAGTGGAACTCGGCGCCCACACGGCGCAGCGGCAGGTACACCTCGGGGGCGAGGACGAGGACGGCGATGGCGGGGACGAGCGCGATCATCCCCTCCACGAGGCGCAGGCCGACTCCGACGGCGACGATCGCGACGGACAGCGTGGTGAGCAGCTCGAGCACCATGCCCGACAGGAACGCGATCCGCAGCGTGCCCATGGTCGCGCGCCGCGACGCGTCGCCGAGGGCCCGCACGCGGACGCCGGGCCCGATCTCGCGCCCGAACGCGCGCAGCGTGGGCAGCCCGGCGAGCAGGTCGAGCACCTGGGATCCCAGGCGCTCGATGGTGCGCAGCCGGCGCTCGGACGCGCCCGCGGTCATGACGCCGACGAGCCACATGAACAGCGGCACGAGCGGCAGCGTCACGACGCAGATCAGCGCGGAGACCCAGTCCAGGCCGAGCACCACCAGCACCAGCACCGGGGTGAGGATCGCGGTGAGCAGGAGCTGCGGCAGGTAGCGGACGAGGTACGGCGCGAGGTCGTCGAGGCCGCGGGTGGCCAGCGTGGCGGTGGCCGCGGGGCCCGCCTCGCCCCCGGCGCGCGGGCCGAGCGCCACGGTGTGCGCCACGACCTGCTCGCGCAGCTCGGCGACGACGTCCGCGGCCGCCTTCTGCGCGTACCGCTCCTGGGCCCAGGCGATCGCCGCCCGCGCCGCGAGCGCGGCGACGAGCACCCCGAGCCACGGGGCGAGGTCCGCCAGGGCCAGGGGCGTGCCCGCGCTGCCCGCCGTGACCGCGGGTCCGAGGGTGTGGGCGATCGCGAACGCCTGCACGACCACCGCGCCGGCGGCGGCGACGCCGAGCGCGGCGGTCAGGGTGACGTACCACCGGGCCGCGCGGGCGCGTCGCAGCAGGCGCGGGTCGAGGGGCTTCACCACGTCAGAATGCCGCGTCCTTGATCTTCTGCCAGGACAGGCCCGCGGGCGCCGGGATGTCCTTGCTGGACAGCCGGCGCCGGAACACCCAGTACGTCCACGCCTGGTAGGCGATGACGAGCGGCGTGAGGACCACGGCCACCCACGACATCACGGTGAGCGTGTAGGGGGTGGAGGCGGCGTCCGCCACGGAGAGCGCGACGCCTCCGTCGACGGCGGGGATGACGTCGGGGTACATGGAGCCGAAGATGAGCACGACGGCGGCCGCGATGGTCACGGCCGACAGCGTGAACGCCCAGCCCTCCCGGCGGGCCCGCGCGGTCACGACCACGCCGACCAGCGCGAGGGCCGCGACGGCCACCGGCACCCAGGTCCACGCCACGGAGTAGGCGACCTGCGCCCAGATCGCCCAGCCGCCGGCCACGACCAGCGCGACCACCGACAGCACCGACGCGAGCCGGCCCGCGCGCTCGCGGACGTCGCCGTCCGTCTTGAGCGCCACGAACACGCTGCCGTGCAGCAGGAACAGCACCAGCGTGGTGAGGCCGCCGACGAGGGCGAAGGGGTTGAGCAGCGCCCAGAACCCGCCCACGTACTGGAACGACTCGTCGAGCAGCAGACCGCGCACGAGGTTGCCGAACGCCACGCCCCACATGACCGCCGGGACCCACGACCCTGCCTGGATGGCGAGGTCGCACCGCCGCACCCAGCGAGCGTCGGCGATCTTGCCGCGGTACTCGAACGCGACGCCGCGGGCGACGAGCGCCAGCAGGATGATAAGCAGCGGGATGTAGAAGCCGGAGAACATGGTGGCGTACCACTCGGGGAACGCGGCGAAGGTCGCACCGCCCGCGGTGAGCAGCCACACCTCGTTGCCGTCCCACACGGGCCCGATCGTGTTGATGAGGACGCGGCGCTCGGAGTCACGCTGCTCCTTGCCGCCGCGCGGCAGGATCGACAGCAGCATGCCGACGCCGAAGTCGAAGCCCTCGAGCACGAGGTAGCCCGTCCACAGGACGGCGATGATGACGAACCAGAGGATCGCGAGGTCCACGGCAGTAGCTCCAGTCTCGTTTCTCGGCGCTCAGTACGCGAAGGACAGCGGGCGGTCGGTGTCCTCGGGGTCCTGCGCCTCCGGGGACTCGTCGCGGACCGAGGCGGGCGCGCCCTCGATCGTGTACCGGTGCATGAGCCGGTACCAGACGACGGCGAGCAGCGCGTAGACCAGCGTGAGCACGATCATCGACGCGAGGATCACGCCCGGCGGCACGGCAGTGGACACGCCGCGCTCGGTGAGCAGGCGCACCTGGTCGATGCCGCTCGGGTTGGGCGCCACGACCCAGGGCTGCCGCCCGACCTCGGTGAAGATCCACCCGAACGAGCAGGCGATGAACGGCATGGGCAGCGCCAGGATGCCGAGCCGGCCGAGCCAGACGTTCTCGCTCACCCGGCCCTTGCGCGTCAGCCAGAGCGCGAGGAGCGCGAGGGCGGCGGAGAAGGCCGCGAAGCCGATCATGAGGCGGAACGACCAGTACGCGACGGCGAGCGGCGGCGTGTAGGTGACCGGGTCGCCGGAGGCGGTGGTGTCGCCGTAGCGCTCCGTGTACTGCTGCTGGACGTCGTTGACGCCGGGCAGGAAGGACTCGGGGCCGGAGAAGTGGCCGGTGCCGAGGTAGCTGGCGAGGCCCGGCACGGTGAGGATGTGCCGCACGCCCTCGCAGCCCTCGTTGAGGTTGCCGATCGACAGGATGGAGAAGGCGGCGGCCTCCTCGCCGTCGCACAGCGCCTCGGCCGACGCCATCTTGCCGGGCTGCTGCTCGAACATGAGCTTGCCCTGCACGTCGCCGGACCAGATGACGCCGGCGCCCGCGACGAGCATCACCCAGGCCCCGAGGACGACGGCCGGACGGTAGACGTTGCGCGCCGTCTCGACGTCCTCGGCCCTCTTCGTGCGGGCGAGGCGCACCATCCACCACGCCGCGATGCCGCACACGAACGTGCCGGCGGTGAGGAACGCGGCCGTGATGGTGTGCGGGAACGCGGCCCACAGGGTGTTGTTGCCGAGCACCGCGCCGATGGACTCCATCTCGGCGCGGCCCGTCTCGGGGTTGTAGATCGTGCCGACCGGGTGCTGCATCCACGAGTTGGCGGCGAGGATGAAGAACGCCGAGAGGTTCGTGGCGAGGGCGAACAGCCAGATCGACGCGAGGTGCACCTTCTTGGACACGCGGTCCCAGCCGAAGATCCACAGGCCGAGGAAGACGGACTCGACGAAGAAGGCGGCGAGCGCCTCCATCGCGAGGGGGGCGCCGAAGACGTCGCCCACGAAGCGGGAGTATTCGCTCCACGCCATCCCGAACTGGAACTCCTGCCAGATGCCGGTGACGACGCCGAGGGCGAAGTTGATGAGCAGGAGCTTGCCGAAGAACTTCGTCAGGCGGAGCCAGCGCTCCTTCTTGGTGACCACCCACGCCGTCTGCATCGCCGCGACCAGCGGCGCGAGGCCGATGGTCAGCGGGACGAAGATGAAGTGGTAGACGGTGGTGATGGCGAACTGCCAGCGGGCCAGTGCGAGGGCGTCCACGGGTTCTCCTGATACTCGTCCGAGTCGTCTGTCGACGGTATGACCACCGGCCCGCGGGCGCACGACCAGGACGGTCGCCGCCACGAGGCCCTGCTCGTGAAGACTTTCACGATCTTGGTCGTGAAGGTCTTCACAAGTCAAACCCGGGTCGGTCACGGCGTGTCCGACGGCGGCGTGTCACGCGGCGGGTCGTGCAGGATGCGATACTGGTGCGAAGCCGCACGGGCCCACATCCCGGGGCGGCCCACGAGCTCGCAGCACTCGCGATCCGCACGCGATGCCGCCGTCCGGCACGAGGCCGGGAGGCGGGCGTCCGCGAAGAGCGCGGTGCCGCAGCCGGAACCGAGACTTCCGTCGGCCGGTGCGCTGAGCAGCGCCGCCGTCCGACGACGACCACCGGTGGTCCGCACGTGTGGGGGCGGGGCCGCCGGAGCTGGAGCGCCTTCCGTGACGTCCGACAACCCGACCGACGCCGCAGCCCGCAAGCCCGCCCGCCGCCGCGCGACCCGCGCCGCCGGCGGCGCGAAGGCCGCGGCCGGCGAGCAGCCCGCGACGACGGCGGCCGCCCCGGCCGCCTCGGCCGCCTCGCTGTCCGACCTCGTCCTGCCGGAGCGGTCCGCCGCCCGCGACGACGCCCCCGCCGCCCCGACGGCCGGGGCTGCCGGCCTGGCCGGCATCGTGCTGCCGGACGGCCCGACCGGCCGCAGCGAGGGCGACGAGGCCGCCCAGAAGCCCGCCCGCACCCGTCGCCGGGCCACCCGCTCCACCGGCGCCCAGCGCGAGGCCCAGCCCGCCGCCGAGCCGGCGCCCGCCGTCGAGGCGCCGGCCGAGGTGCCCGCGCCCGAGGTGGCCGAGCCGGCGTCCGCGGCCGAGCCGGCCCCCGCGGCCAAGACCCGCACCCGGGCGCGCCGCGCCACGGGGTCGGCCGCGAAGAAGGTGACCGAGACGGCTGAGGCGACGCCGGCCGGGGCCCCTGAGCCCGAGGCCGCCGAGCAGACGGCCGCCGAGCCCGAGACCGCCGAGCCCGCTGCGCCGAAGCGAGCCACGAGGTCCGCCGCCAAGGGCGGCGCGAAGGGCTCCACCCGGACCACCAAGGCCGCCGAGACCACGGATGCGACCAAGGCGACCGAGAAGGAGCCTGCCGAGCAGGCGGCGACGGAGCCCGCGGCGAAGACCACGAAGCGGACCCGCAAGAAGGCCGCCCCGGCGGCGACGGAGGAGACCGCGCCTGAGGCGGTCGTTCCCGCGACCGACGCCCCCGCAGCGCAGGAACCGACGGCCCCGCGGTCCCCGGCCGCCCGGGGCGGCGGGTCGGTGACCCCGCGCCTCGCGACGACGGCCGTGCTGTTCCAGGCGCCGGACCTCTCCGGCCGCCGCGCGCGCCGCGCGCAGGCCCCCGCCGGGCCGCCGCGCCCGCACGACGAGCCGGCCGCGCCCTCGTTCGCGTCGCGGGTGACCGCCGCGCCCGCCGAGGCTGCTGCGCCCGCGGACGCTGCCGCGCCCGCCGAGGCGACGACGGAGCCGGCGACCGAGGCCCCGAAGGCCCCGGCGACGCGCTCGCGGTCCCGCCGCGCCACCCGCCCGTCGAAGGCGGCGCAGCCGGCAGCGGCGCAGGAGCAGGCCGTCCAGGACCAGGCTGCCCAGGAGCAGCTCGCGCAGACGGCCTCCGAGCAGGAGCCGGTCGCGCAGGTGCCGGCCGTCGACGAGGCGCCGTCGGTCGTGGAGGCCGAGGCGCCCGCCGTCGAGCTCACGGACGACGAGGCCGCCGCGGTCGAGGAGGTCGGCGTCATCGAGTCCGAGCTCGTCGCCGAGGGCGTCGAGCTCGTCGACCTGGGCCCGGAGGACCTGAGTGACGAGGACGGCGAGGA
Organism: Isoptericola sp. NPDC060185; assembly: GCF_042728595.1. Classification (NCBI taxonomy): domain Bacteria; kingdom Bacillati; phylum Actinomycetota; class Actinomycetes; order Micrococcales; family Promicromonosporaceae; genus Isoptericola; species Isoptericola sp. NPDC060185. The sequence goes on from NZ_JBHWYY010000006.1 coordinate 118,269, forward strand.
CGACGAGATCCGTCCGCGCCGCCGCCGGCGCCGGGGTGGCCGTGGCCGCCGCGGCGGGCGTCGTCCCGAGGACGGCGCCGAGCACGACGGCGACGAGGACGCGGAGGACGGCCCGCACGACGAGGCCGCCGGGCGTCCCGCCGACGAGGGCACGGACGAGCACGGCGAGGACCACGACGACGAGCAGGGTGACGACCGGGACGACGCCGAGGACGAGGGCGGCGAGTCCGCGTCGGGCCGTCGCCGTCGCCGCCGTCGCCGGGGCACCCGCGCGGAGCGGGCCGAGGCCGCGGTGGCGCGCACGCGCGACCGCGACGAGGTCACCGCGCTCAAGGGCTCCACGCGTCTCGAGGCGAAGCGTCAGCGCCGTCGCGAGGGCCGCGACGCCGGCCGCCGCCGCCAGATCATCACGGAGGCGGAGTTCCTCGCGCGCCGCGAGTCGGTGACGCGGTCGATGGTCGTGCGCGAGCTCGACGGCCGCACGCAGATCGCCGTGCTCGAGGACGGCGTGCTCGTGGAGCACTACGTCTCGCAGCAGTCGCAGGCGTCGATGGTGGGCAACGTCTACCTCGGGCGCGTGCAGAACGTGCTGCCCAGCATGGAGGCCGCGTTCGTCGACGTCGGCAAGGGCCGCAACGCCGTGCTGTACGCCGGCGAGGTCAACTGGGACGCCGCGGGCCTCGAGGGCGGCCAGCCGCGCCGCATCGAGGAGGCGCTGAAGTCGGGCGACTCCGTGCTCGTGCAGGTCACCAAGGACCCGATCGGGCACAAGGGCGCGCGCCTGACCTCGCAGGTCACGCTCGCCGGCCGCTACCTCGTCTTCGTGCCCGGCGGAGGCATGACCGGCATCAGCCGCAAGCTCCCCGACACGGAGCGCAGCCGCCTCAAGAAGATCCTGCGCGACGTCGTGCCCGAGGGCGCGGGCGTCATCGTGCGCACCGCCGCCGAGGGGGCGAGCGAGGCCGAGCTGCGCGCCGACGTCGAGCGCCTCGAGTCGCAGTGGGCCGCGATCCAGAAGAAGTCGTCGTCCGCCAGCGCCCCCGCGCTGCTGCAGGGCGAGCCGGACCTCGCGATCCGCGTGGTGCGCGACATCTTCAACGACGACTTCTCGTCGCTGCAGATCCAGGGCCAGGGTGCGTGGGACGAGATCGCGCAGTACGTCGAGGAGCTCGCTCCCGACCTGCGCGACCGCGTCACCAAGTGGACCGAGAACACCGACGTGTTCGCCGTGCACCGCGTGGACGAGCAGCTCGCCAAGGGCATGGACCGCAAGGTCTGGCTGCCGTCCGGCGGGTCGCTGGTCATCGACCGCACCGAGGCGATGACGGTCGTCGACGTCAACACCGGCAAGTTCACCGGCGCCGGCGGCACCCTCGAGGAGACCGTCACGCGGAACAACCTCGAGGCGGCCGAGGAGATCGTGCGCCAGCTGCGGCTGCGCGACATCGGCGGCATCGTCGTCATCGACTTCATCGACATGGTGCTCGAGTCGAACCGCGACCTCGTGCTGCGCCGCCTGGTCGAGTGCCTGGGCCGCGACCGCACCAAGCACCAGGTGGCGGAGGTGACGTCCCTCGGTCTGGTGCAGATGACCCGCAAGCGCGTGGGCCAGGGCCTGGTCGAGGCGTTCTCCGAGACCTGCGAGCACTGCAAGGGCCGCGGCTTCATCGTGCACAGCGAGCCCATCGAGAAGGGCGGCGCGCCGCACCAGCACAGCGACGCCGACCAGGGCGAGGGCGCCAAGCGCTCGCGCCGCAAGCGCGGCGGCAAGCAGGCCGAGCCGGCGACCCCGGCCCCGGCGGCCGAGGTGCCGACGCTGCCCGAGGACCGGTCCGAGGCGCGCGAGGCGGTCAAGGCCACGCTCGCCACGATCGCGGCCGCGGCGGCCCACGCCCACGAGCACGAGCACGAGGCGAAGGACGGCGGTACGGCGGACCCGACCGCGGCGCCCGAGCCCGCGCCCGCGCCGCTGACGCTCCCCGAGCCGGTCGAGGCCGCGGTGGTGACGCCCGTCGCGCCCGAGACGCTCATCGAGCTGCCCGAGCGCAAGCCGGAGGCGTCTGCGCCGGAGCCGACGGCGGACCCCGCCGAGAAGCCTGCGAAGAAGGCTCCCCGCCGGGCGCGCAAAGGAGCCGGAGCGCCCCGGGCTGCTCGGCCGGCTGCTGGGGAGGCTGCGCCGGGAGTGACCGGCGAGTGACCTGACCGCGAGCCCGGCACGAGGGCCCGAGGCCGACGTCACCGGACGTCGGCCTCGGGCTTTCGTGTACCCGCGTGCCGGGCGGGAGTGCGTGCCATGCTCGGGCCATGGACGACGGGATCGGCGGGCGGCTCGAGGTGATCGCCGGGCCGATGTTCGCCGGCAAGACGGAGGAGCTGGTGCGCCGCGTGCACCGCGCGCAGGTCGCGCGGCGCGGCGTGCTCGTCGTCGCGCACGCGCTGGACACGCGCAGCGGCCCCGGCCGGGTGGCGTCCCACTCGGGGCTGGAGGTGCCGTCGCGCAGCGTGCGATCCGCGCAGGAGGTCCCCGGGCTCGTGGAGGCCGGCACCGAGCTGGTGGCGGTGGACGAGGCGCAGTTCTTCGGCCCGGAGCTGGTGGACGTCGTCACGGCGCTGGCGGACGCCGGCCTCGTCGTGGTGGTGGCGGGGCTGTCGGTGACGTTCGACGGCCGGCCGTTCGCGCCGCTGCCCGCGCTGATGGCGGTGGCCGAGCAGGTCACGAAGCTGACCGCGGTGTGCGCGGTCTGCGGGCGCGACGCGGCGTACCACGTCCGCCTCGAGCTGGCGCCGGCGGACGATGATGCGCTGTCCCCGACGTCGGGCCACGTAGGCGGCTCCGAGTCGTACGAGGCGCGCTGCCGGCGGCACCGCGCCGCCTGACCGCCGGCCGGGTGCCGGGCTCGGGTGCCGGGTTGTCAGCCGCGCCCGAGCCGCTGGCGCAGCGGGCAGTCGAACGGGTCCCGCGCGGCGAGGCCGACCTCGTTGAGGTACCGCACGACGATCGCGTAGGAGCGCAGCAGCGTGGTCTCGGTGTACGGCATCCCGAGGCGGGCACAGTGCTCGCGCACGATGAGCCGGGCCCGCGCCAGGTGGGGGCGCGGCATGCTCGGGAACAGGTGGTGCTCGACCTGGAGGTTGAGCCCGCCCATGAGGACGCTCATCCAGGCGCCGCCGCGCACGTTGCGCGACGTCAACACCTGCTTCGACAGGAAGTCGATCCGGCTGCCCGGCGGGATCATCGTCATGCCCTTGTGGTTGGGGGCGAAGGTCGCGCCCATGTAGACGCCGAACACGGCGAGCTGCACGCCCAGGAAGGCGAGCCCGAGCCCGATCGGCAGCCACCAGAAGATCACCGCCACGTAGAGGGTCAGCCGCGCCACGATGGTGACCAGCTCGCGCCGGCGGGCCGCGCGCGTCTCGGGCGGCCCGGTCAGCAGCGACCGCACGGCGGTGACGTGCAGGTTGAGCCCCTCGAGCGTGAGCAGCGGGAAGAACAGCCAGCCCTGGCGGCGGGTGATGGCGCCGAGGAACCCGTGGTGGTCGGCGGCCGCCTCCTCGGTGAAGGAGATGACGCCGGGCGCCACGTCGGGGTCCTTGCCCACGTGGTTCGGGTTCGCGTGGTGGCGCGTGTGCTTCGTCATCCACCAGGAGTAGCTGATCCCGACGACGGCGTTCGCCAGCAGCCGCCCGACGCGGTCGTTGAGCGGTCCGGACGCGAACACCTGGCGGTGCGCGGTCTCGTGCGTGAGGAAGGCCAGCTGCGTGAGGACGAGGCCGAGGCCGCCGGCGACCAGGAGCTGCAACCAGGAGTCGCCCAGGAGGACGAACCCCGTCACGAGCCCGCCGAGCGCGACGGCGAGCGCGACGGCGACGCCGAGGTAGTAGCCGTAGGCGCGGCGCAGCAGCCCCGCGTCGCGGACCTCCTTCGACAGGGTGGCGTACGTGCCGGTGAACCGGGCGGCCTGACCGCCGCGAGCGGTGGACGGGGCCTGACGGACGGCCGGGACGACTGGGGGCATGCGTGCCTCGCAGGGGTCGGGGTCGACTTCCCAGCCGAGGGGTGAGCGGATGCTCCGTCGTGCGGATGCCTCGAGCCTACGGAACCGTAGGTTCAGGACAAGGGGGATGTCCCCCCGACCGCCCGGACCCGCGCGAGGACCGCGGCCGACGTCGCGGCGTCCGCGGCGGCGACGATCCCGCGCCCCCCGCGGACCTGCCCGCCGTCGAGGTCGGTGACGACGCACCCGGCCGCCTCGCACAGTGCGACGCCCGGCAGGAAGTGCACGCTGCCGTCGACGTGCGCGCCCGTCACGTACGCGGCCTGGCGCCCGGCGGCCACCCAGGCGAGGGCGAGGGACGTCGACGCCACGCGGACGGCGAACGCCGCGCGCACGGCCTCGTCCGCGACGAGGCCGGGGGCCGCGCCGCCGTTGTCGACGTCCACGTTGACCAGCCGCGTCACCGGGGTGGGGGAGAGGTCGGTGTCGGCGCCCGTGCCCGGCGCGCGGCGGCACGCGCGGGCCCCGTCGGTCCACAGCACCTCGCCGGTGAGCGGGTCGGCGACGGCCGCCGCGGCGACGCGCTCGGTGCCGTCCTGCTGCTCGGCGAGCGCCACGTTGACGCCGAAGGACGGGACCCCGGCGGCGAAGTTGAGGGTGCCGCACAGCGGGTCGACGTACCAGCGCCGCGGCGCGTCCCCGCCGGACGTGCCGAGCTCCTCGCCGACGACGGCGTCGTCCGGGCGCGCGTCCGCCAGCACCTCGCGGACCGCCCGCTCGGCGGCGACGTCCGTGTCCGTGGCGAAGTCCAGCGCGGACTTCGCGTGCCGCGTCACGGGGCGGCCGAACGCGGCGGCGACCTCCGCGGCGCCGCGGAGGGCGGCGGCGATCGCGACCTCCACGTCGGACGGGCGGGGCTCGGGTGGGGGCTCGGGCGCGGGCGAGGTCGGGGGAGCGTCCGTGGGGTGCGTCACGTGCGGCATCCTGGCACGCCCCGCCGCAGTCCCTCAGTCCTCGACCAGGGGGACGAAGGAGTACGTGCCGTGCTCGGACGTGCGGACCCTGCCGTCGTCGTCGCGCGTCACGAGCACCATGACGTGCCGTACGGGGATCACCATGCGGCCGCCTGGCGCCACCTGGTCGACCAGCTCGTCCGGCAGCCGGGTGGCCGCGGCGGAGACGAGCACGCGGTCCCAGCCGCCGTCCCGGGGCGCCCCGAGGACGCCGGGCGTGGCGTGGACGACGTGCGCCCAGGTCATGCCGGTGCGCCGCACGGCACCCGACGCGCGCGCGGCCAGGTCGGGGTGGCGCTCCAGGCCGAGCACCGTGCCCTCCGGCCCGACCAGCCGGGCGAGGAGCGCCGTCGTCCAGCCGGAGCCCGCCCCCACGTCCAGCACCCGCGCGCCGGCGGGCACGGCCAGCAGGCGCAGCATCGCCGCGACGGTCGACGGCTGCGAGCAGGTCTGCCCGTGCCCGATCTCGAGGGGCCGGTCGGCGGCGGACCAGCGCGCCGCGGCGCGGGGCAGGAAGCCGCGCCGGTCGACGTCGCGCAGCGCGTCGGCGACCGCGTCGTCGACCCCTCCCGCGCCCGTCGGCAGGTCGGCAGGTCCCGTGCGTCCGGCCATCCCCCCATCGTCACTCCGGCGCCGCCCGGACACCGGGCGAGCGAGCCGGCAGGGCGTGACGATCGAGGGACCGGCCGGCACCCCGTCGCCGGCCCCGGAGATCGGAGGACGGCATGGCAGGGACGGTCGCACGCGTCACGGAGATCACCGCCCGCTCGGACACGAGCTTCGAGGACGCGATCCGCGTCGGCCTCGAGCGCGCCGGCCGGACGGTCCGCAACATCACCGGCGCCTGGGTCAAGGAGCAGAAGATCGAGGTGTCCGACGGCGCCGTCGTCGCGTGGCAGGTGGACATGCAGGTGACGTTCGTCCTCGACGACTGAGGGCTCCCCGGCCTGTACGGCGCGCCCGCCGCCGCCCGGCGGTGGGCGACGTCACGCCCTGCGCGCCCGCCGGAGGTTTGAACCCTTCGGCTCCCTCGCGTAGTCTTGGACGTCGGCGCGCCTCTGGTGTGCCAGTCCCGTGTGCCCAGGACGCACCGCACTCGACCGCCGCGGCGGGCCGAGTTGCAGACCAAGTCGGTGAAGAACGTCGTGCGGCATGCCCAGACCAGGAGAGATGAGCAGCAACGTGGTGTACGCGATCGTCAAGGCCGGTGGCCGTCAGGAGAAGGTGTCCGTCGGGGACATCGTCGTCATGGACCGCCTCAAGGCCCAGGCCGGTGACACGGTGGAGCTGCCCGCTCTGCTTCTGGTGGACGGGGAGAAGGTGACCACCGACGCCGCGAAGCTGGCGAAGGTCAAGGTCACGGCTGAGGTCGTGCGGGACGAGAAGGGCCCGAAGATCACGATCCTCAAGTACAAGAACAAGACCGGCTACCGCAAGCGCCAGGGTCACCGCCAGTCGCTGACCCGCCTCAAGGTCACCGGCATCAAGTGACTCACCCCCGGGCCGAGCGCGACACCCCGCAGCACGGCCCGCGGCACTGATTCCCTCGTTCTTCGCAGAAAGCAGGTCTGACAGATGGCACACAAGAAGGGCGCGAGCTCCTCGCGCAACGGTCGTGACTCGAACTCGCAGCGCCTCGGCGTGAAGCGCTACGGCGGCCAGGTCGTCAAGGCCGGCGAGATCATCGTCCGCCAGCGCGGCACCCACTTCCACCCCGGCGAGAACGTCGGCCGTGGCGGCGACGACACGCTGTTCGCGCTGACCGCCGGCTCGGTCGCCTTCGCGACGCGTCGTGGCCGCAAGGTCATCGACATCGTCGCGGCCGAGGTCTGAGCCGCAACACACTTCCTCGACTCCCATCCGAGTCGACGACGAGGGGCGCACCGTCGCGGTGCGCCCCTCGTCGCTTTGCCTGAGAGGATCTGACCATGGCCAGCTTCGTCGATCGCGTGGTGCTGCACGCCGTGGGCGGTGACGGCGGCCACGGCGTCGCGTCGATCCGCCGCGAGAAGTTCAAGCCCCTCGCGGGCCCCGACGGCGGCAACGGGGGCGACGGCGGCACCGTGCGCCTCGTCGTCGACCCGCAGACCACGACGCTGCTGGAGTACCACCACTCGCCGCACCGCCGCGCGACGAACGGCACCCAGGGCATGGGCGACGACCGCGACGGCGCCAACGGGAGCGACCTCGTGCTGGGCGTGCCGGACGGCACCGTCGTCAAGGACCGCGAAGGCAACGTCTTGGCCGACCTGGTCGGGGCCGGCGCGGAGTACGTCGTCGCGCAGGGCGGCCGCGGCGGGCTCGGCAACCGCGCCCTCGCCTCCCCGAAGCGCAAGGCGCCGGGCTTCGCGCTGCTCGGCGAGCCGGGCGAGGAGCGCGAGGTCGTCCTCGAGCTCAAGACGATCGCCGACGTCGCGCTCGTCGGGTACCCGAGCGCGGGCAAGTCGTCGCTGGTCGCGGCGATCTCCGCCGCGCGGCCCAAGATCGCCGACTACCCGTTCACCACGCTCGTGCCGAACCTCGGCGTCGTGCAGGCGGGGGAGACCCGCTACACGGTGGCCGACGTGCCGGGGCTGATCCCCGGCGCGAGCGAGGGCAAGGGCCTCGGCCTGGAGTTCCTGCGCCACGTCGAGCGCACCGCCGTGCTGGTGCACGTGCTGGACTGCGCCACCCTCGAGCCGGGCCGCGACCCGCTGAGCGACCTGGACGTCATCGAGGCCGAGCTCGCCGCGTACGCCGGTGACCTCGGGATCGAGGGCGGACGGGTGCCGCTCACCGAGCGCCCGCGGCTCGTGGTCCTCAACAAGATCGACGTCCCCGAGGCGCGCGAGCTCGCCGAGCTGGTGCGCCCGGAGCTGGAGGCGCGCGGGCTGCGCGTCTTCGAGGTGTCGACGGCGAGCCACGAGGGCCTGCGGCCGCTGACCTTCGCGCTCGGCGAGCTCGTGGAGCGCGCCCGCGCGGCCGCCCCCGCGCCCGAGCCGACCCGGGTCGTGCTGCGTCCGAGGGCGGTCGACGAGGCCGGGTTCACCGTCACCCGGAAGCGGGAGCACGAGGGCGTCTACTACGAGGTGCGCGGGTCCAAGCCCGAGCGCTGGGTGCGCCAGACCGACTTCAACAACGACGAGGCCGTCGGCTTCCTCGCGGACCGGCTCGCCAAGCTCGGGGTCGAGGACAAGCTCCTCAAGGCCGGCGCGGTCGCCGGCGACGAGGTGCGCATCGGCGACCCGACGAACGCCGTCGTCTTCGACTGGGAGCCCACGCTCACCACCGGCCCCGAGCTGCTGGGCGCGCGCGGCACCGACCTGCGCCTCGACGAGAGCGCCCGCCCGACCCGTGGCGAGAAGCGCCGCGAGCACCAGGAGCGGATGGACGCCAAGACCGAGGCGCGCCGCGAGCTGTGGACGGAGCGCGAGTCGGGTCACTGGACGGACCCCGACGACGCCTGACCGCGGTTCCGGCGAGAATGCCGGGGTGAACGCCGCCCTCTCTCGCGCCAGCCTGCCCACGGCACACCGGATCGTCGTGAAGATCGGGTCGTCGTCGCTCACCGGGCCGGACGGCCGGCTCGACCTCGGCGCGCTGCGCGCCCTGGTCGACGTGCTGGCCGCGCGGGTGGCGGACGGCGGGCAGGTCGTGCTCGTCTCCTCGGGCGCGATCGCGGCCGGCATCGGCCCGCTCGGGCTCAGCGCCCGGCCCCGCGACGTCGCGACGATGCAGGCGGCGGCCATGCTGGGCCAGGGGCAGCTCGTCGCCCGGTACACCGAGGCGTTCTCCGCGCACGGCCTGCAGATGGGGCAGGTGCTGCTCACCGCGGAGGACACGGTGCGGCGGTCGCGGTACCGCAACGCGCAGCGGTCGCTGGAGCGCCTGCTGGCGCTCGGCGTCGTGCCCGTCGTGAACGAGAACGACGCGGTCACGACGGACGAGCTGACGTTCGGCGACAACGACCGCCTGGCCGCGCTGGTCTCCCACCTCGTGCGGGCCGACGCGATGGTGCTGCTCACCGACGTCGACGGGCTGCACGACGCCCCGCCGTCGCGGCCCGGCGCCCGGCGCATCGCGCACGTGGCCGACCTCGCCGACCTGGCCGGGGTCGAGGTCACCGCGCGCGGCAGCGCCGTCGGCACGGGTGGCATGGTCACCAAGCTGGAGTCGGCGCGGATCGCGACCGGCGCCGGCGTGCCGGTCGTCCTCACCAGCGCGACGCACGTCGCCGCCGCGCTGGCGGGCGAGGACGTGGGCACGTTCTTCGAGGTGACCGGCCGCCGCACGACGGCGCGGCGGCTGTGGATCGCGCACGCGGCGCAGTCCCACGGCCGCCTGCACCTGGACGCCGGAGCGGCCCGCGCCGTCCTGGGCGGCCGGGCGTCCCTGCTGCCCGCGGGCGTCACGCGCGTCGAGGGGACCTTCGAGGCAGGCGATCCCGTGGAGCTGGTCGGGCCCGACGACGTCGTGCTCGCGCGCGGCCTCGTGGCGTTCGACTCGGGCGAGCTGCCCGGCCTGCTCGGCCGGTCGACCTTCGACCTGCGCGCCGAGCTGGGGGAGGGCTACGACCGGGAGGTCGTGCACCGCGACGACCTCGTGCTGGAGCACCGGCGCTGACGACGCGGCGATGAGTTCGGCGCGTCGCGGGCGTCGGTAGGGGCAGCGGCGCGCGACGCGCGCCCCCGCCCCAGGAGGCCCCCATGCGTCGCCCGCACCCCGTCCTCGCGCTCGTCACCTCCCTGGTCACCGCCGCCGGTACGGCGCTGGTCCTCGCCGTCGCCCCGGCGTCGGCGGCGCCCCGCCCGTCCCCCGCGGCGGCGCCGGCCGCGGCTCCACCGACCGAGTACACGGGGGAGCTCGCGGGCGCCCGCTACCGCGTGCTGGTCCCGCGCGACTGGAACGGCACGCTCGTGATGTTCAGCCACGGGCACTACCCGTCGGAGTTCTTCGGCGGCTTCCCGGTGCCGCACCTGCTGGGCAACCAGGAGCTGAGCGAGCAGACGCTCACGGACCAGGGGTACGCCGTGGCGGCCTCGCTCTTCCAGGGCGGCGGGCTGGACTTCACCGTGCCGACGGCGGTGGCCGACCAGTCGCGCCTCCTGGACTGGTTCACCGCGCACGTCGGGGAGCCGGACCGCACCATCACCTACGGGCAGTCGATGGGCGCCGTCACGGCGGTGAAGCACGCCGAGGCCGAGCCCGACCGGATCGACGGGGTGCTCACCGTCGGCGGCGTCATCGACTGGGTGGGGCAGCTCGACGCGATCCTCGACATGAACCTCGCGACCCGCGTGCTGCTCACCGACGGCACCGACGCCCACGGGAGCCCGATCGAGCTCGTCGACGCAGCCGACCCGCAGGCCAGCCGCGACGCGCTGGTGGCCGCGCTCACCGCGGCCGCGGAGACTCCTGAGGGGCGCGCGAGGATCTCCCTCATCGCCTCGCTCAACACGGTCACCGGGTGGTACTGGATGAACGAGCCGCGCCCCGCGGACGCCGAGGCGTGGGCCCGCGGTCAGGCGCAGTGGCTGATCGGTGCGTACACGTTGGGGCTCGGGCCCACGGCGCGCGTGCACCTCGAGGCCACGCTGGGCGGCAACCCCAGCAGCACCGACCTCACCCGCCTGCGGGCGCGCCTCGCGCGGTCCGGGGACGGCGCCGGGGTACGGGCCGCGTACGCCGCGGCGGGCCTGGACCTGCGCGCCGACCTGGCCGCCCTGGAGGCGGCCGACCCGATCGTGGCGGACGCGTCCGCCCGCGCGGCGATGATCTCCCACCGTCCGGAGGGCACGACGCCGTCGCCGGTCCTCACCCTGCACACGACGGGCGACGGCGGCGCCCCGCCGTCGGGGGAGCGGTCCTTCGCGCAGCGGGTGCGGGAGGTGGGCGACCCCGGCAACCTCCGCAGCCTGTACGTCGAGCGCGGCGCGCACCTGTCGGTCAGCCTGGGCGAGGAGCTCGTGGCGCTGCGCACCCTGGAGCGCCGGATCGACAGCGGGCGGTGGCCCTCGCTCGCCCCGCGGCAGCTGAACGGTGCGGCCGACGCGCTGGGCCCGGACTACCGGGCGACCTTCGAGGTCGTGACGCTGCAGACCTTCGACCACGCGCCCGCGTTCACGCGGTTCGTGCCCCCGCGCGCGCCCCGTCCCTCCTGGTGAGAGGGGGCTCCTCGCGGCGGACCGCGCGTCGTACCCTCGGGGGATGACCACGACCCTCCCCGAGCAGGCCGCCGGCAGCGGCCATGGTGCTGACGAGGCCGCCGACGTGACCTCCGCCGTGCACGAGGTCGCGCGGCGCGCCAAGGTCGCGTCGCGGACGCTCGCGACGGCGGACCGGGCCACCAAGGACGCCGCGCTGCGCGCGCTGGCCGCGGCGCTCGAGGACGCCGCCGACCGGATCGTCGCCGCCAACGCCGACGACCTCACCCGGGGCCGGGAGCGCGGGCTCGCCGACGGGCTGCTCGACCGGCTGGCGCTCACCCCCGAGCGCGTGGGCGCCATCGCGGACGCCCTGCGCGAGCTCGCGGCGCTGCCGGACCCCGTGGGTGAGGTCGTGCGCGGCCAGACCCTGCCGAACGGTCTGCGGCTGCGCCAGCTGCGCGTGCCGATGGGCGTGGTCGGGATGATCTACGAGGCCCGGCCCAACGTCACGGTGGACGCCGCCGGCCTCGCGCTGAAGTCCGGCAACGCCGTGATCCTGCGCGGCGGCAGCGCGGCGTCGTCGTCCAACGCGGTGATCGTGGACGTGCTGCGCGCGGCGCTGGAGGCCCAGGGCCTGCCCGCCGACCTCGTGCAGACGATCGACGCGTACGGCCGGCCGGGCGGCGTGGCGCTCATGCAGGCGCGCGGGCTGGTGGACGTGCTGGTGCCGCGCGGCGGGGCGGACCTCATCCGCACGGTCGTGGAGTCCTCGACGGTGCCCGTCATCGAGACCGGCGTCGGCAACGTGCACGTGTACGTGGACGCGACGGCCGACGTCGCGCAGGCCGTCGAGATCGTCCTGAACGCCAAGACGCAGCGCGTCGGCGTCTGCAACGCCGCCGAGACGCTGCTGGTGCACGCCGACGCCGCCGAGGCGTTCCTGCCGGCCGCCCTGGCCGCCCTCGCCGGCGCCGGGGTGGTACTGCACGGCGACGCCGGCGCCGCCGCCCTCGCCCCCGCCGGCGTCGAGGTGCTCCCGGCGACCGACACCGACTGGGCCACCGAGTACCTGGCGCTCGAGCTCGCGGTGCGCGTGGTCGGCTCGCTCGACGAGGCGATCGAGCACATCCGCACCTGGTCGTCCGGGCACACCGAGGCGATCCTCACCCGCGACCTCGCCGCGTCCGAGCGGTTCGTCGCGGAGGTGGACTCGGCCGCGGTGATGGTGAACGCCTCGACCCGCTTCACCGACGGCGGCCAGCTCGGCCTGGGCGCCGAGATCGGCATCTCGACGCAGAAGCTGCACGCCCGCGGCCCGATGGGCCTGGCCGAGCTGACCACCACCAAGTGGGTGGTGCACGGCGACGGGCACGTCCGGCCCGCGTGAGAGACTGACCCCCGACCGCACCCGCAGTCCACGACCGCACACAGGAGGAACCCGTGCTGCACACCGCCGTCCAGGTGGCCCAGGAGGCCGCCGAGCACGCCGAGACCATCTCCCCGATCGCGATGGGTCTCCTCGCGTTCGGTGGCCTGGTCGCCGCGCTCGTGGTGACGTACGCCTTCCGCAACGTGTCCAACCGCCACTGACGACCGCCGTCCGGCCAGCGTGAACGAGCCGTCGTCGCAGCCGCGCCGTCCGCGCCTGGGCGTGATGGGCGGCACGTTCGACCCCATCCACCACGGGCACCTGGTCGCCGCCAGCGAGGCGGCGGCGTTGCTGGATCTCGACGAGGTCGTCTTCGTCCCCACGGGCAAGCCGACCTTCAAGCAGCACCAGCACGTCACCGAGGCGGAGCACCGCTACCTCATGACGGTGATCGCGACGGCGTCGAACCCGCGCTTCACCGTGAGCCGGGTGGACATCGACCGCCCCGGGCTCACGTACACCGTCGACACGTTGCGGGACCTGCGCGACGAACGCCCCGACGCCGACCTGTTCTTCATCAGCGGCGCCGACGCGATCGAGCAGATCCTCACCTGGAAGGATGCCGCCCACCTGTGGGAGATGGCACACTTCGTGGCTGTCACGCGGCCGGGGCACCAGCTCACGGTCGACGGGCTGCCCCACGACGGGGTCACGACGCTGGAGGTCCCGGCGCTGGCGATCTCGTCGAGCGACTGCCGTCGCCGGGCGCAGGCCGGTCAACCGGTGTGGTACCTGGTGCCGGACGGCGTGGTCCAGTACATCGCCAAGCACGGTCTGTATCGAGGTCTCGATGAGTGACAACAACCCGTCCCGCCCGCTGACCCGTCGCGAGATCCGCGAGCGGGAGCAGGCCGCCGCCGCCGCGCAGGCCGCCCCTGCCCCCGCAGCCCCGCCCGCGGCCGGCCCGGACTACGGGCGCCCCGCCGCGCCGTCTCCGTTCGGCCCGCCCGCCGGGTCGACGGGCGGCGCCCCGGCGTCGCGGTTCGCCGCTCCGCCGGCGAGCGCTCCGTCGCGCCGGTCGCTGCGCGAGCAGAGCCCCGCGCCCGCGCCCGCCCCGGCGCCGATGGTGCGCCCGCCGTCGGCCTCGGCCGGCGTCCGCGGCCTGGACGAGACGGGTCGTCTGGCCCCGATCCAGCGCCCCACGGGGGAGATGTCCCGCGCGGTCGCACCCGCCCCGGTGGCCCGGCCCGCCGCGCCGAGCGCCCCGGCGGCCCCCGTGCGCACCTCCGCACGTCGCGACCTCGGCGCGCCGTCGGCGGCACCGTCTCCCGCCCCGACCGGCATGACGCTGCCGCCCCTGTCCGCCCCGGCGAGCGCCGCGCCGCCCGCGGCGACGCCGCCCGCCTCGGTGGCTCCACGCCCCGACGGCCCGGCGCGCCGGTCGCCGTTCGCGACCACGGGGTCGAGCGCAGGCTCGGACTCGCCGTTCGGCGCGACGTCGGCCCCGAGCGCCGCGCCCTCCGCCCGTGCCGCCGCGCCGGCGGCGCCCGCGAGCGCGCCTGCCTCGTCGACGCCCCCACCGCTGCCCTGGGCGAGCCCCGCGGCGGAGCGGCCGGCCGCCGTGCCGC